>WQZC01000076.1 GCA_009780925.1 Actinomycetes bacterium
GGACGAGTTCCTGGACATGGTCGAGGCGCAGCTGCGGGGGCGAGAGGCGAAGGCGGGTGCGGCTGCCGGCCCGAACACCGGTGCGCCGGCCGCCGACGCGGCCTGGTTCCAGGCTGAGTTCGGCCGCGACCGCCCATCGTGACGGGCCTCGTGGCGCGTCGCGCGAGGATCTGACGCCAGCCGAGCCGCTTGGTCGTGGTGCTCCGATCACTTCAGGACCACGGCGCGCAACCGGTTCGCGGCGTTCGCGAGCGCGCGCGCCGGGATGGAGTTGTCCATCGACAGCGAGATGAGCAGGCCGAGCGTTTGCGGGTCTGAGCAAACGCAGGTCGCATCGGAGTCGGTGGCGCCGCACCGCAAGACGCCGCCGAGCGACCCCGAGCCGTATTCCCTGTCGTTGATTCCGAAGTTGGCCAGCAGCGATCCGGCGAAAGCGCTGTCGAAGTCCGCCAGCGATGGGTCCAACAGGCCGAGAATTGTCGCGCAATTCGTTGGCGAGCGAGCTGCGGATCACGTGGTAGCCGGGGATCGTCGCCGGCTGCGGGTCAGGCCGGCGCCCGGCTGGGGAACGCCGGGTTCGGGGCGATCCGGTCGACCAGCTGTCTGGCGGCGGCCAGGCCGGCGGTGATCAGGTTGTGGCCGCGTTGGCCGAGCACCACCCCGGTCAGCGCGACCACGCCGGTCGCGGTGCGTCGCCAGGACTGGAACATGAAGCAGCCGCCGGCCGCGTCGTCAGAGCCCGTTTTCATGCCCACGAATCCGTCTTGGCCGAGCAGGGTGTTTGTGTTGGTGACGGTACCGGCCACCGGGAGCCTGTAGCTTCGGGTGGCCATCATCGCGGCCAGCTCGTGGTCACCCGCCACCACCTGGGCCAGTTTGAGTTGGTCCAGCGCGGTGGAGACGGTGCCTGGGTCGAACCCGCTGGGGTCGGTGTAGGTGGTGCGAGACATGCCCAGGGCACGCGCCGTCGCGTTCATTTCCGCGACAAAAGAGGCGACGCTGCCGTCCACTTGACGGGCCACCAGCACCGCGATGTTGTTCGCCGACGGCAGCAGGATCGCGGCCAGCGCGTCCCGTTCGGTGAGCCGCTCACCGGCCTGGACCGCGACCACCGACTGGCCCTCGGCGCGCCGAACCGCTGTGTCCGCGACGTCGGCGGGGTCCACCGCGAAGGGTCGCCCGGCCTCGTCGGTGGTCAGCGGATAGTGCTTGAGCAGCAGGTAGGCGGTCATCACCTTGGCCAGACTCGCGATCGGCGCCGGACGCTGGTTGGGGCTGACCGCCGGCCGACCGTCGCCGAGCGCGTAGGCTCCCTGGCCGCTGGCCGGCCATCCATCCGTCGACAGGTAGGCGCGGTCCTGGTCGCCGCTGGGCTGTCGCATGGTGGCGAACGCCGCACCAGCGGTCAGCGCCACGAGCGCCGTGAGCGCCGTCAGCGCCGCGCCGAGAAAGACGCGATGCCGGCCGCGCCGGCCGGCCGGACGCCCGTGCCAGGTGGTTGCCCCGTATCGCGGTGGTGGATTCCGAACCGCGCCGCGTGGGTCTGCAGTCGCGTCGCGTGGGTCTCCAGTCGCGTCGCGTGGGTAGTCGGTCAGCGCGCGTCGGGGGAGCGGACCGGGGGCGCGGCTGAGCGCGCGCGGCGTGACGGCTGATCGGGGTGGCTCGGGGTGGGGCATGCTCCTCAGTCAAGGGGAAGCCGCGTTGCCAGCGCGTATGCGATTTTCGATACGCCGCCGATACATCGGCCCGGTTAGCATCGGGGCGTGCGGGTGTTGGTCGTCGAGGACGAGTCGGATCTGGCGCGTGCCGTCCGCGATGGCCTGCGGCGGGCGGCGATGGCCGCGGACGTCGCCGGCGATGGTGACACCGCGCTGGAACTGCTGAGCGTGAACGCCTACGACATCGCGGTGCTCGATCGGGACATCCCCGGCCCATCCGGCGACGAGATCGCCCAACGCATCGTCGCCTCCGGCAGCGGGATGCCGATCCTGATGCTCACCGCGGCTGACCGCTTGGACGACAAGGCGTCCGGGTTCGAGCTCGGGGTGGACGACTACCTCACCAAGCCGTTCGAGCTTCGCGAGCTCGTGCTCCGGCTGCGCGCGTTGGACCGTCGGCGCGCCCATTACCGGCCGCCGGTGCGCGAGATCGCCGGGCTGCGGCTGGACCCGTTCCGCCGCGAGGTCTACCGCGACGGCCGCTACGTCGCGTTGACCCGCAAGCAGTTCGCGGTGCTCGAAGTGCTTGTCGCGGCCGAGGGTGGCGTGGTCAGCGCCGAAGACTTGCTGGAACAGGCCTGGGACGAGAACGCCGACCCGTTCACCAACGCCGTGCGCATCACCGTCTCGGCGCTGCGCAAACGCCTCGGCGAGCCGTGGCTGATCGCCACCGTGCCCGGCGTCGGCTACCGAATCGACATCGGCCCGGGCGGCGCGGACGCGGCACGAGGGGGCGCCGGCGTGGTCGGGAGGCGCGCCGCCGGCACGGGCCAAGTGGCCGCCGCAGGGGATGCGCGCGCCGCCGGCACGGACCGTGGGGCGGTCGAGTGAGCAGAGCGCCCGGTCTGAGTGTCCGTCTCAAGCTCACCCTCAGCTACGCCGGGTTCCTGATGCTCGCCGGCGTCTTGCTGCTCGGTGCCGTGTGGGCGTTCCTGCTTCGCTACGTGCCCGAGCGCGCGCTCATCTCCCCGGCCACCGCCGACCTGCACGGGGTGTTCCCGATTCGGTCCAACCTGCTGCGCGTCTTCGCGCCGCGGGCCGCTGCGGTGCTGGGGATTCTCTTGGTGTTGGGCCTGGTCGGCGGATGGTTCCTCGCCGGCCGGATGCTCGCCCCGCTGACCCGGATCACCGACGCCACCCGGCTGGTCGCGGCCGGGTCGCTGGCGCACCGGATCCGGCTGCCGGGTCGCCACGACGAGTTCCGCGAACTGGCTGATGCCTTCGACGCGATGCTCGCGCGGCTCGCGGCCCACGACGCGGAACAACGCCGGTTCGCGGCCAACGCCTCTCACGAGCTGCGCACCCCACTGGCGATCACCCAGGCGATCCTCGACGCGGCCCGAGACGATCCCGACTGCGACACCGTGGAACTCGTCGACCGGTTGAGGGCGGTCAACACCCGGTCCATCGGCCTCACCGAAGCCTTGCTGACGCTCAGCCGCGCGCAGACGCGGTCCTTCGCCAAGGAAGAGCGAGTCGATGTGTCCCTGTTGGTGGAGGAGGCCGCCGAGACGCTGCTCCCGCTCGCGGAAAGACGCGGCGTCACCGTCGAGACCTCCGGCGACATCGCTCCGACGCTGGGATCGCCCGCGCTCCTGCTGCAGCTGGTGACGAACCTTGTGCACAACGGCATCGTCCACAACCTCGACGCAGGCGGTGGCACGGTGCGCGTCGGGACCGGTGTCCGTGCCGAGGTGGTGGAACTCACCGTGGAGAACACTGGCGGGCAGCTCAGCGCGGAACTGGTCGCGACGTTGGCTGAGCCGTTCCGGCGCGGCGCCGAGCGCGTCCGCGCCGCGGATCACGCCGGCGTCGGTCTCGGTCTGGCCATCGCCAAGAGCATCGCCGAAGCCCACGACGGGACCCTCACCATCACCCCGCGCGCTGGCGGGGGACTGCGCGTTACGGCGCAACTCCCAGCCGCGCTCTGACCATGGTGGTGGGGGACTGACCGCGTCGGCGGGATGCGCCCTCGGCGCCGGTCGCGGTCAGTTGACGATCTCGGCGCGGTCGTCGGCGAGCAGCGTCGCCAGCCGGCCGCGCCACATTTGTCGCGCTTCGGGGGTCAGGCGGGTCCAGTCGGCGACTTCCCGCACCACTTTGAGCGGGTGCGCGCTGCGGTAGGAGCGGGTGGGGTTGCCGGGGAGCTTCTTGTCGGTCACGTTCGGGTCGTCCTCGAACGGCCCGGTGGGCTCGACGGCGTACACGTGCGGCGCGCCGTGGCCATCGGCCAGTTCCACCGCGAGCTCGGCCGCGAGTCCGGCGCCGTCGAGTCGCGCGGTGAAGTAGATGTGGTTCATCACCACCTCGGGCCGGTAGTTCGACCGGAACCCCGCGCTGAGCAGCTCGCCGACCTGGAGTTCAGCGGTCGTGCCGTGGAAGAACGGTCCCGCGTCCTGAGCATCGCCCACCCCGACAGAGTAGTTTGGCGGGTCCGCTGTCTGCGGTGCGTCTGAACGCGCCTCATGCGAGTCGGCCTGAGGTAGCCTTCGCGGTGTGTTGGACGCCATGCCTCGGACGCTGCGGCGTGCGGCGGCGGTGCTCGTGCTGCCGGCGGTGGTCGCTGTCGGCGGGATCGCCGGCTGCTCCTCCCCGGCCACCTCGGCCGGCTCAGGACAGATGTCCGCGATCTGTGTGCCGATCGGCGATCCGGGTGTCGCCGGGAAGTGGGGCCCGGTCTATGAGTGCGCGGCCAAGTCGGTTCTGGACGGACGCACCGCCACCGTGGCGTACTCCCTCGCGTCGGGCGGCGTGATCAAGCAGGCGGACACCTGGATCAACATGCAGACGTACAAACCGCTGACCGCTGATGACCTGTCCGCGTACGGCTTGAAGGCTGGGGACGCCACGGTGCGTCCGCCGACCGGTCCGGGCTGTCTGTACGACGGAACCCGGCTTTGCTGCGTCGGCCCCGACCATGAAGACGGAGTCCTCTACGCCAAGGTCGCCGGCGCCGAGCAATACCGGCTGGTGCCTCCCGCCCAGGGTTCTGCCCCGGCTGGCCTGCCGGCCACGTTGACGGCGTCCGACGCCAAGGCCTTCTTCGCCGGCTACACCATCTGGAAGCTGGACTCCCGGGCGATGTCGGCCGATCCGTTCGCCGACGCCTCGCCTTCGGCCACCGGCTAGGCGCCGGCAGCGACCGCGAGGCCGGCCTCGGCGACTTGCTGGTCCTGGGAGTAGTGCCCTCCGCTGACGCCGATCGCGCCCACCATGGCGCCGTCGATGGTGATCGGGTAGCCGCCCCCGAAGATCACCAAGCGGTCTATCCCGCTCGGCGCGCCCGCCGCCAGTGGCGGATCGTCTTTGATGAAGTCGTACCAGCCGTGCGAGGGCATGCCGAAGCCGACGGCGGTGTAGGCCTTGTCCTGGGCGATTTGCACCGAGAGCAGCGCTGCGCCGTCCATCCGGCTGAACGCCTTCAGTACGCCGCTCTCATCGACCACTGCGATGTTCATCGGCACACCGATCTCGTGCGCCTTTTCCTCGGCTGCGGCGATCATGCGGTGCGCGAGGTCTGTGCTCACGCTCTGCTTCTGGAAGGTGTCCGTCATGGTGTTCTCTCCTATCGACGCCGGTCTTATTCCGCGAATCTGCTTTCGAGCGCGCGCACCTCGGCGAGGCCGAGCGATTCCGCGAACTCGGGAACGGTCGGCCAGTGCGCTGACGCCGGCGCCGGAATGCCGTCTCGGCGCAGCGCGGCCAGGTGGGAGCGCATGGCGGTGGCGGCCGACAGCAACGCGCCAACCGGGAAGATGACGATCCGGTAGCCGAGTTCGGACAGCTGAGCCATGCTCACCGGTGGCGTGCGCCCGCCCTCCGCCCAATTGAATAGCAGCGGCACGCCGGCGAAGGCAGCCGCGATCTTTTCGATTTCCGCTTCGCTTTCGGGGGCCTCGACGAATAGCACGTCCGCTCCCGCGTCGAGGTAGGCGCCCGCTCGCGCCAGCGCGGCGTCCATGCCTTCCACGGCCCGGGCGTCGGTGCGGGCGATCACGACGAAGTCGGGGTCGGTGCGGGCGGCCACCGCGGCCCTGATTTTGGCGGACATCTCACCGACGGGAACCAGCACCTTGCCGGTGAGGTGCCCGCAGCGCTTCGGCATGACCTGGTCCTCGATGTGCACGCCGGCGACCCCGGCCCGTTCGTAGTCGCGCACTGTGCGGATCACGTTGATGGCGTTGCCGTAGCCGGTGTCCGCGTCGGCGATGACGGGAACGCCGACGCATCCGGTGATCCGCCGGGCGTTGTCGATCATCTCGCTGGCGGTCACCAGCCCCACATCGGGCCGGCCCAACAGGCTGGCCGCGGTGCCGTAGCCGGTCATGTAGACGGCGGGGAAGCCCGCCTCCTCGATCAGCCGGGCGGAAAGGGCGTCATAAGCGCCGGGGGCCACCACAATCTCATCGCCGCCGAGCAACGAGCGCAGGGCATTCGGTCCCGACGGTTGCGCCAAAATGCCGGACATGAGCGCACCTTAACACTGGCCGGCGGGGCGGATCGCGCCTCAGCGCTGGCGCCTGTCTGATCGGATGGGGCCTCCCGGTCCTGAAGGCGAACCGCCAGCTGATCGCCAGGCGGGATGGCTCCGCGCGCATGTTGATCAGGTCGACCTCACCCGCAGCGATGGTCAAGCCTTCGGTGGCTAGTGGATCCACGCCGGTGGCGCGCCAGCAGGCGAGGACACTGCGGCCATGATCGTTTTGCTGGAGATCTGGGACGCTCGGTACGCGAGGTATCGGTACGCGGCGTAGATGAGCTGGCAGACCGAACTATCCGAGACTGAGACCGACCGCATCTACACCGAGCACGTCGCACCGCCGCTGTTCGGTCGAGCCCGACGGGCCGAAGCAGAACCCCGTACGGCGCAGGCGTCCCGGTCAATGGTCTCGCCCAGCGGTGGTGCGTGGATCGTTCCACGATCTATCGCAAGGTTCGGGGTTGCGCAACGAGACAGATTGGCCGTCCCGTTTGCCGGGGTTTGTGGTGGTGGCCTGACGGTCGGGTCGGATTCTCGCCGCGACACGCCGACGCGAGCGCCGGATCGTGGCAGGGTCGGGTCATGACCTCGACCAAGAAGGATTTCGGCGCGTTCGTCATCGACCGTCGGCGGGCCGCCGGGCTGACCCAGCGCGACCTTGCCGACCGGTTGTTCGTCACCGAGTCGGCGGTGTCCAAATGGGAGCGCGGGATCTCCTACCCTGACATCTCCCTGCTCGCCCCGCTGGCCCACCAGCTGGCCGTCAGCCCAGCCGAGCTGATCGAAGCCAGCGAGGACCGCGCCGGACGCAAGACCGAACGCGACGCGCGGGTCTACCGACACTGGAAGGCCTCGATTCGGTGGGCCACCACGATCGTCTACGCGGTGGCCCTGCTGGCCTGCTTCATCGTCAACCTGGCGGTCGCCCACACCCTGGACTGGTTCTGGCTCGTGGCGGCGGCGCTGGCCGTGGTCGCCAGCCTGACCACTCTGCCGCTGGCGCCGAGTGTGCCGGTGGCCCGCGCGATGGGTCGCGGTTGGGTGGTGCTGGCCTCGTTCTTGGTCAGTGTGATCGTGTTGCTGGTCCTGGTCCGCGCGTTGTACGGGAGCGGGTCGTGGCTGCCGATCCCGATCGCCGCAGTGCTGTTCGCGACCGTCGTGGTGTTCGGCCCGATCGCGCTGCGCGCGGTGGCCGTGCCGCCCCCGCTCGGCCGGCACCGGACGGTGCTGGCCTTGGCCGCCGACACCGTCGCCCTGGTGTTGTTGCTGCTGGTGGTGATGCTCGCCGTGGGCCAGCCACGAGTGTTCCTCACCCGGGCGCTGCCGATCGCCGGGCTTGCGCTGGTGTGCCCGTGGGCGATCGCACTGGTGATCCGCTACCTGCGCGTCGCCGGGCTTTACCGCGCCGCGATCGTGATCGCGTTCCTAAGCCTTTACAGCTACTTCGCCCTCGTCCCGACAATCAATCGGATCTCCGGCGACCGGACCAGCAACCCGATCAACCTCAGCCAGTGGCGCGAGCCGTACCTCAACGGCGACATCGGCCTGGTCACCCTGCTCGCCGGCCTGCTCGTCGCCGCCGTCCTGGCCGCGACCCAAGCCCAGCGAGCCCAAGCCCTCCACGCCGAACCCGTGCGCGCCGCTGGCCCGCGCTGAGCTCCCGCCGACACCCACGCGAGCGCGATGGTGCAGATGAGAGCTTCGCCGTGTCGAAGCGGACCGTGTGCTTCGCTAGCCGCAGGGCGGTCTCGGTCTTCCCGCAGCCCTTCGGGCCGTCGATGAGCACCGCGCCGATCGTGGTAAACCGGTCAGCGAGTTCGGCGTCAGCCACGCGCGCCCGATAATCGATCACCCTTGAAGTCTGCTGTTCTGACAGCTTGAACTCGCTGGTTTTGACACCTCGGGATCGCCGTTCTTGACGCCAAGACGTACCTGATCAACTCGCTGGCCTGCCGTCTTCAGGGTTCTCCCAAGACCAACGGTGTGTCCCACAGCGCACTTGGTGGGACGCTGTCGGAACCCTGCACGCCGCAGGCGTCCCGATCAACGACATCGCTCGCCAGTTCGGAGTCCACGGCTCTACGATCTGGCGCAAGATCAGAAGGTAGCGAGCCGGCGGGTTCCGGCGCGTTACCTTTCCGGCGGCAGGCAGAAGCGGGTTAGGTCTGTGGCCAGATCACAGTTTCTAAGTCAGGGTGGTTCTGTAGACGTTCAATGAGCGATCGGTCGCCGCTGACCTTTGGGCCCATCAGATCCCAGTCTGTCCAGACGAACCACGAACGATCTGTTGGCCATAGGTTGGTTGGAGACGACGGATGCTCACCGCTCGCAACGAACTCGCTGACTGCGGAAAGCGGCCCCGACCACAGCGCTGGATGGTCGAAGTCACCGGCTGGCAGTGCGGCGTGGAACGCGAAGCATTCGGTGCAGGCCGGACGGTGAGGTCTCGGCAAGTACTGAGGTCAACGCGTCGAGGCTGGTCTCGTCCAGCGAGCCCTCCGCCGGCGGCTGAATACTGACCGGCCAGCTGCCGCGCGGGAACCAACTATCGCCAGGAGGCCCCTGGCGCCCAGCTGCCAGCGGGGCGCCAGTGTTGGCTAGGTAGTGCTCCCATTTCAGCCGCGTCCATGGGGTGCCGGGTCGGACGACCCAGCCAAGTGGCAAACCAGTTACAATCCTCCTGCTGCGGTATCCTGGTAGAGCAAGCCCCGGGAATCACGGCGTAGCGGCTTCGGCCAGCGAACCCCCCCCGGGGCAAAGAACTTTCTGTTGTGTTTCGCCGTCCCGTTCGCCGTCGCCCCACACCCCCGATGAGACGTAGTTCAAACCCGGCGTGCTGAGGGTTCCCACAAGGCCAACAGGGTCCCGCAGTGCCCCTACGTAGAGAGTTTGAGAACATTTCTCCGGCCTTGGAAACCGTGGTTTCCCGCTGGAATCGGGGGCTGTACGCGTGTAGCCGTAGACCAGCGGAACCGGTTATAACGGATATTCGGGGTCGGGTGGTTCATGGGGTCGGGAGGACTCCAACTTTTCTGAAGCCCGTCCAGGTCGATGATTTGGCGGCCTTGTACGAGGCCGGTTGGACGACTCCGAACCTGGCGGACCGGTTCGGCGTCCACCGCAGCACGGTGGTGGCGCATCTGGTTCACCGGTCGGTGCCGCTACGTCGGCGGGGTCTGCCAGAGGCTCTGGTCGCTGAGGCGTCGGCGTTGTGCGAGGGCGGGTTGACGCTGGCTGAGATCGGTTCCCGGCTGGGCGTGCATTACAAGGCGGTCGGCCACGCTCTGAAGGTTGCCGGGGTCGTGCTGCGCCCGCGCGGTGGACGTCGCACTATGCCATAACTGCTTCTGTTCATGCACGTCGGCGTGTCGCGGTGTTCGTCTTCACGGGCCGCAGCTGTTGGCCAGGACAGTTGAGCGGTGCCGGGGTCTTGTGCGTGGGGGAGCAGTTCGTTGATGAGCGCGCGCACGCGGGTTTCGATCTGGTCGCGCACGGCGCGGACGATTTGAATGGGTTGTCCGGCGGGGTCGGTTAGCGTCCAGTCTTCGTAGCGTTTGCCGGGGAAGACGGGGCAGGTGTCGCCGCAGCCCATCGTGACTACGACATCGGCGCGGGTTGCCTCGTCGGCTGTGAGGAGTTTGGGTTGCTCGGCGGTGATGTCGATGCCGACTTCTGCCATCGCCGCGACGGCCACGGGGTTGATCGTCTCGGCTGGTTCGGAGCCTGCGGAACGTACCTCGATGCGGTCACCGGCTAACCGGGTGAGCCAGCCGGCGGCCATTTGTGAGCGTCCGGCGTTGTGGACGCAGACGAATAGCACCATCGGCTTACCGGTCACGGGCGGTCCTTCGTCACGGCGGCTGGGTTTGGGAAGCGGCGGCGTAGCCAGAGGGCGACGTAAACGAGAGCGACGAGCACGGGTACTTCTATTAGCGGGCCGACTACCCCGGCTAACGCTTGTCCGCTGGTGACTCCGAACACGCCGATGGCGACCGCGATAGCTAGCTCGAAGTTGTTACCCGCTGCGGTGAACGCGAGGGTCGCGGTCTTGGGGTAGCCGAGCCGGAGCCGGTGTCCGAGGGCGAAGCCGCTACTGAACATGACCGTGAAGTAGACCAGTAGCGGCGCGGCGATACGCACCACGTCTAACGGTCGGGAGGTGATCGTGTGCCCTTGTAGCGCGAACAGCACGACGATGGTGAATAGCAGCCCGTACAAGGCGATGGGGCCGATTCTGGGGAGCAGCCGCGTCTCGTACCAGGCCACGCCTTTGGCGTGTTCCCCGATGGTGCGGGTGGCGAATCCGGCGGCCAGCGGTATGCCGAGGAACACCAGCACCGACACCACGATCGTGCCCAGGGCGAAGTGGGCGGAGGTTTGGCTGAGCCCGAGCCAGTCGGGCAGTACCCGTAGGTAGAACCAGCCGAGCAGGCCGAACGCGACGATCTGGAACACCGAGTTCAGGGCAACGAGGACGGCGGCGGCTTCCCGGTCACCACAAGCTAGGTCGTTCCAGATCAGCACCATCGCGATGCACCGGGCCAGGCCGACGATGATGACGCCGGTTCGGTAGGTGGGTAGGTCGGGCAGGAGCGCCCAGGCGAGGGTGAACATGAGCGCCGGGCCGATCAGCCAGTTCAACACCAGCGATGTGACCAGCAGCTTGCGGTCGCCGGCTACCCGGTCGAGTTGTCGGTAGCGGACCTTTGCCAGCACCGGGTACATCATCAGCAGCAGGCCGACCGCGATGGGCAGGCTGACCGAACCAATCTTCACGCGGTCCAGGTCCTCAGCCAGCGAGGGGATGGCCCGCCCCAGCCCGAGGCCGAGGATCATCGCGGCAATGATCCAGACCGGCAGAAACCGATCCAGCCTCGACAACCGGCCAATAACCGCGCCATCGTCCGACACGACACGGGCCGGGGCGGTGGCGTCGCTCACTTGCAATCGCAAGCCCCGCCACAACACGGCGCGGCGGCGGGTTTGGTAGCGCGGATGATCGCGCCATGCATACCCGGCGCAACCTCGTGGGTGAACTCAACTTCGGCGTCGGTGAATCCGGCGGCGGTCAGGCCGTCTAGGTATTCGGTGCGGGAGAGTGCCCCGGCGATGCAGCCGACATACGAACCCCGCTCGGCGCGATCCGCTGGGGTCAGATGGTCTTCGGCCACCACGTCGGAAA
>WQZC01000077.1 GCA_009780925.1 Actinomycetes bacterium
CCCGGGCTGAGCCGCGCCGCGCCGGGCCGCTGAACCCGAGCCCCGAGCCGCGCCGCCGCCGAATCCCGGGCCGCGCCCGCTCGCACGGCACCCGTGGCGTGCCGCTCGCTACACCCCCGCCGGGCTGACACCGCTGGCGCCCTCCCGGCGTCGGAGCGCGGCGCGGCGGGTTAGGGTCTGGCGTGGTCGTCGCGCTGTCGCTGCTCGCCGCGATCACATATGGGGTCGCCGATTTCTTCGGCGCGGTCTCCTCACGGCATCGCTCGGCGGTGACCGTCGTGCTGTACAGCTACCCCGTCGGCGCGCTGCTGATCTGCGCGGTGCTGCCGGCGTTCCCCGGGCCGCTGAGCGGGCGGACCGCGCTGTTCGGCTCGCTCGCCGGAGTGTTCGGGCTGATCGGCGTGGTCATCATGTTCTCGCTCATGGCCATCGCCCCGATGAACATCATCTCGCCAGTCACCGCGGTGCTCGCCGCCGCCGTGCCGGTGGCGTTCGGGGTCCTGATCGGCGAACGGCCGGCGGTGGCCGCCTGGTTCGGCGTGCTGCTGGGGCTGATCGCGGTGGTCCTGGTCAGCCGGACCCCGCAAGACCACCCGCACGGGCGCGTCGCGATGGGCGTCTTGTCGCTCGCGCTGGTCACCGGGGTCGCCTACGGCCTGTACTTCATCTTCCTGGCCCGCGCCGACTCGGACTCGGGGCTATGGCCGGTGGCCATCGGCCGGCTCGTCTCCTCGGCGCTGGTTGTTCCGTTCGCCTGGTGGCGCAAGGCGGTCGTGCCGCTGACCGGCAAGATTCTCCTCCTCGTGCTGGCCACCGGGGCCTTCGACGCCATCGCGAACGTGCTGTTCCTGCTCGCCACACGGCACGGGTTCCTGTCCCTGGTCAGCGTCATCACCTCGATGTACCCGGCGGCAACGGTTCTGCTGGCGATCATGCTGCTGCACGAGCACACCGGCAGGCTGCAGCGCGTCGGCCTGGGCTTGGCGGCGGTCGCGCTCGTGCTGATCACCCGCTGACGCCGACCCAGCCGACGGAGCGCAGTCCGCCCCGCGCCTTGCTAATGTCTGGCGCATGCGCCCGGATGACCGCCCGCGCCGCCCTGTCGCTCGACGTTTCAACACCCTCATCGCCGCGCTGGCGAGTTGTGGCGTCATCGGCCGCCTGGTCGTGGTGGTGGCTGGCTCGCTTCGCGGGAAACCGGTGCCGGGTTCGCTGCTCCTGCTGGCGGCTGGCATGCCGATCGGGTTCGTCGGCCAGGGATGGGCGATATACGTGCTCAACGCCCGCCAACGAAGATCCGGTCGGCCCGCTGCGGTGCTTGGCTCCGGAGTGCTCCTCGGCGATCTCACGCCGAAGCTGAAGAAGCTGTTCGTCGTCTCGGCCCTCTGCGGCGCCGTCGTCTCGGGCATCGGGTTCGCCACCATGCCGAACGGCGTGCCAGACGGCAGCAGCGGCACCTGCCAATACCAGATCAACAATCACGGTTCGGAGACCTGCGTCTCCAAGCACAGCTACGACGCGGCCGGTGTCGCCAGTCAACGGTCTTTCGCGGGCGTGCTGATGGTGTTCTTCAGCATGCACGCCGCAGTCGCGTTCGGCGGAGTTCCACACCGGCCAACCGGAGGTACACCAAATCACCCCAGCGAGCCGGCCGCCACCCTCAGCTGAGCCAACCCGGTAGGTTTTCCCAGGTGGCCGTCACCCTCTCGCTGCTCGCGGCGGTCTGTTACGGGGTGGCCGACTTCTTCGGCGGGTTGGCCTCCCGGCACCGGAGCGCGGCGACCGTGGTGCTGTACAGCTTCCCCATCGGCGCGGTGCTGATGTTCGCTCTGCTGCCGGCGTTCCCGGGTTCGCTGTCCGGTCGCACGGCGCTGTTCGGGACCGTGGCCGGCGCGCTCGGCATGGGCGGCGTGGTGATCATGTACGGGGCGATGGCGGTCGCCCCGCTCAACATCATCTCGCCGGTGACGGCTGTGCTCGCGGCCGCTGTTCCGGTGGCGTTCGGGGTGTTCACCGGGGAACGGCCGGCGACCATCGCGTGGGGCGGCATTCTGCTCGGATTGGTCGCGGTGGTGCTGGTCAGCCGGGTTCCCGACGATCACCCGCACGGGCCGCTCGCCAAACGCGTCCTCGTGGTGACGCTGGTGGCCGGCGTCGCCTTCGGCCTGTACTTCGTGCTCCTGGCCCGCGCCGACTCGAACTCCGGCCTGTGGCCGCTGGCCATCGCGCGGGCCTCCTCGGGGGTGCTGGTCGTGCCGACCGCCTGGCGGATGAAAGCGTTCCAGGTGCTGCGCGGCCGGGTGCTGGTGATGGCGGTGATCACCGGAATACTGGACGCCAGCGCGAACCTGTTCTTCTTGCAGGCCTCCCGGCACGGCCTGCTCTCGCTGGCCAGTGTGATCTCGTCGCTGTACCCGGCGGCCACCGTGCTGCTGGCGATCATGATCCTGCGGGAGCACACCGGCCGGCTGCAACGCGTTGGCCTAGCCCTGGCCGCGGCGGCGATAATCCTGATCACCCGTTGACGCGGCCGATCCGCGGGGCGGCAGCGCTGGGCCGACGGGACGCGGCGCGCGGCCCGTACCGTTGTTCGATGTGACCAACCCGGAGCCGGAGATCGTCAAGTCCGAGCGGCAATGGCGCGCGGAACTGTCCGCGCGGGAGTACGCGGTGCTGCGCGGGGCGGACACCGAGGCGCCGTTCACCGGGGAACACACCGACAACCATCGCGTCGGCAGCTACCGGTGCCGGGCCTGCGGAACCGAGCTGTTCCGCAGCGAGCACAAGTTCGACTCGCACTGCGGCTGGCCGAGCTTCTTCGCCCCGCTCGCCGGGGACCGGATCATCAACCGGCCCGACCACAGGCTGGCCCGGGAGCGCACCGAGGTGTTGCGCGCCGCCTGCCACAGCCACCTCGGGCACGTCTTCGCCGGCGAGGGCTACCGCACGCCCACGGACCTGCGCTACTGCATCAACTCCATCGCGCTCACCTTCGACGAGGACTCGGACCCCGGCAACCACGACTGACGGAATCGACGCGCCGGGCGGAGCGCGTGTCGGACCCGGGGCGCGGTGAACCGTATGGCACGATTTATGTAGGTAGACACACCGGTCGCTACCCGGTGCTGATCGTTTATCAAGATCTATCAAGCCGTATCACGAATTTCGTTATACGGCTTGATAATGTTTGATACATACGCCCGGTCGACAACCCCTTCCGCCCCGGCGCGGGCCGCCGTTCCCCGCTTCTGGCGGGCCGTGAGGAGATCCTCACATCCTTCGACACCATCCGCCAACGAATCGAGGCCCGCGGCGAGGGCGATCGCGGTTGGGTGCTCAGCGGCCTGCGCGGGGTCGGCAAGACCGCGCTGCTCAACGAACTGCTCAGCCAGGCCACCGACCGCCACTGGATCACAGCCAAGATCGAGGCCGGCGCCGCGCGATCGCTCGGGATCGGCCTGAGCCAGGAGTTGACCGTGGCGCTGCGCACGGCCACCGGGCAACACTCCCCCCATCGGCTCAGCCGACTGCTGTCGGTGTTCAAGTCGTTCAGCCTCACCGTCAACCCATCAGGCGCGGTCTCGTTCGGAGTCGATGTCGAGGCCGCCGCCGGCCACGCGGACACCGGCGCGTTCGCCGACGATCTGACCGCGTTGTTTGTGTCGATGGGCGAGGCAGCGCGCGATCTCGGCATCGGGGTGCTGATCGAGATCGACGAGATGCAAGAAGCGCGAAAGTCGGAACTCGCCGCGCTGAACCAGTCGGTGCACCGTCTCGGCCAAGCGGCGATCCCGTTGCCGGTGATGGTGATCGGCGCCGGGTTGCCGTCGCTGCCCGTTCGTCTGGCCGAGGCCAGCAGCTACGCCGAGCGCCTGTGGTACTTCCAAGCGGTCAATGTGCTTGACGAGGCCGCCTCTCGAGCCGCTCTCGTCGTTCCCGTGCAGGACGAACACGCCGAGTGGGACGAAGACGCCCTCACCGCCGCGCTCGCCATCGCGCAGGGGTACCCATACCTGCTGCAAGCGGTCGGCAAACACATCTGGGACAACGCGATCGGGCGTCGCATCGACCTGGAGGACACCACGGTGGGCCTGGCCGCCGCTCAGCGAGAAGTCGATGACGGCCTGTACCGATCCCGATGGGAGCGCGCCACCGGGGCGCAGCAAGACTTGCTTCGCGCGCTGGCCGAAGTGGGCGGCGACGGCGCGGTCGCGATCGCGGACCTGGCTCGCCAGGTGAACAAACGCCGGGCCTCGGATCTGTCCGCGGCGCGCGACCAACTGATCAAGAAGGGACTGGTGTACGCGCCGCAGCGGGGCCTGCTCGCCTTCACCATTCCCGGCATGAGCGCCTTCATCGCCCGCCAACCGTGACCCCGAACCAGCACGGCCCGCGCCGATCCCGCCGATACTCTTGACGCGCAACCCCTTGATGATCAAGCGCCAGTGCCAATAACTATTGGCGCTTTGCCATGATCATAAAGGAGGTGGGGCGGTGCTCTCCGACACGGCGACGGTCAGCCAGCGCGGTCCTGGGATCAGCCGGTGGGCTCCGGGAATCAGCCGGTGGGCTCCGGCGCGACGGCCGAAAGGACCGCTGCCGCGGCGGTCCGGCCCGACGCGATGACCGCCGGGATGCCCACCCCGTCGTAGCTGGCCCCGCAAACCTCCAGCCCGGGCACTGCGGCGACAGCCGCCTTGATCCGCGCCACCCGGTCCAGGTGCCCGACGTTGTACTGCGGCTGCCCGTCCATCCAGCGGGTGACCAGGGTATCGATCGGCTCGGCGTCCGCCCCGATCAGCGCCGGCAGTTCCCGGCGGACGATCGCGACCAGCTCGTCGTCGTCGCGTTGCAGCGTCTGGGTGTCCCCGGCCCGGCCGACGGAAGCCCGCACCAGTTGCAGCCCGTCCGGGGTGCCCGGCCACTTCTGCGAGAAGAAGGTGATCCCCTTGACGGTGAAGCCCTCCTTGATGCCGATCAGCATGCCGCTGCCAGGCGGCAGCGCGACGCCGCGCAACGCCAGGGTGACCATCGCCGAGCTCGACGTCTCGAACCGCGCCAGCTCGGCCGCCGCGGCCGGCGCGAGCTCGCCGAGCAGCTTGGCGCTCGGCGCGGCAGGAGTCGACACGATCACCGCGTCGGCGACCAGGCGCTCCCCGCCGGTCGTGTCGATCGCGAATCCGGTGGCGGTGCGGGTGATCGCGCTGGCCGTGACCGAGGTGCGCACGGTGAAACTGCCGGCGGAGGCCAGCTCGCCGGGCAGCCGGCCCAGCCCGCCGGTCAGCGACGCGAACACCGGCCGGGGCTTGGCGTCCGTTTGTGGCGGCGGGGTCGGGCGTGGCGCGCGGGGGCGCAGCGCCGCCACCAGCGAACCGCCCGCGCGCAACGCGGCGGCGGCCGGCGGCACGCTGGCCTGGAACGACATGGCGTCGATCAACCCACTATGAATGCCGCCGAGGATCGGCTCGACCACCCGATCGGTGACCTCTTCGCCCAGCCGCGCCCGGGTCAGCGCGCCAACCGAGACGTCCTCGGTGAGCGGCGGCAACGGCGGCAGCGACGGCTCGTTCGCGATCCGCGCCAGCGCGTCCTCGGAGAGGATGCCGGCCTCGCGCACCGCGTCCGCGTCGGCCGGGATGCCCATCATGGTGCGCGGCATCGGGTGCAGCGCGCCAGCCGTGAACAAGTAGGAGCGGCTCGTGAGCGGCGAGATCATCTCCTCGGCCAGCCCGGCGTCGGCGATCAGGTCGATGCCCTCGGGCCGCCGCCCCACCAGTTCCTCGGCCCCGACGTCGAACTGCACACCGGCCACCTGCGCCAGCTTGAGCTTGCCGCCGACCACCGCCGACGACTCCAACACCGTCACTTCGGCATCCGGGCACCGGCTGGCCAACGTCCAAGCGGCAGTGAGTCCCGAGATCCCCGCACCTACTACGACAACGCGCATAGCGCGATTCTCCCGCATGAAGATGAGTGACGTTGGCCGACCACGCTGGTCGGCTAAAGCGAGTGCACCAGCTCGACGACTCGCGTCAGCACGTCCGGGTCGGTCTGCGGCAGCACCCCGTGGCCCAGGTTGAAGATGTGCCCGCCCGGCACGGCGCGCCCCTCGGCGACGATCCGGCGCACCTCACGCTCGATCACCGGCCAATCGGCGAGCAGCAGCGCCGGATCCAGGTTGCCTTGGACAGCCGCGCCGGGGCCGATCCGCCGGGCGGCCTCGGCCAGCGGCAGCCGCCAATCGACGCCAACCACCTCGGCACCGGCGGCGCGCAGCAACGCCAGAAGCTCACCGGTGCCGACCCCGAAGTGGATCCGCGGCACCCCGGGCGCCCCATCCGCCACAGGTACCACAGGCACCGCAGACGCCACGGGCACCGCGGACACTGCGGCTGCGGCCACATCGGCCAGCGCCGCGCGGCTGTGCGGCAGCACGTACCGCTCGTAGTCAGCGGCTGACAACGCGCCGGCCCAAGAGTCGAACAGCTGCACCGCGGCGGCCCCGGCCGACACCTGCACCCGCAGAAACGCTGCCGCGATCGCGGCCAGCCGGCCCGCCAGCGCGTGCCACAGTCCCGGATCGCCGTGCATGAGCGCCTTGGTCCGGGCGTGGTCGCGCGACGGACCACCCTCGATCAGGTAGCTGGCCAGCGTGAACGGCGCGCCGGCGAATCCGATCAGCGGCGTGTCGCCCAACTCGGCGACCAGCCCCCGCACCGCCGCCGTCACAAAGGGCACGCGCGCAGCGGTCAGCTCACCCAACCCATCCAGCTCACCCAACATCTCCACGTCGCCGAGCGTGCGCACCGGATGGGCCACCACTGGGCCGACGCCTGGCACGATCTCAATGTCCACACCGAGCGCCACCAGTGGCACCACGATGTCGGAGAAGAAGATCGCCGCGTCCACCCCGTGGCGGCGCACCGGCTGCAGCGTGATCTCGGTGATCAGGTCCGGGTCACGGCAGGCGTCCAGCATCGAATTGCCCGCGCGCAGCGCCCGGTATTCCGGCAGCGAGCGCCCGGCCTGCCGCATAAACCAAACGGGAACGTGCGGCACAGGTTGCCCCAGCGCAGCCCTGACGAAGGCGGAATCGGTGGCAGTCATCACTTGCTATCGTCCCATGGCGGCGCTCTCGGCGCCGCCACCGCGCAACACCGCCGGCGCTCTCGGCGCCGCCACCGCGCAACACCGCCGGCGCTCTCGGCGCCGCCACCGCGCAACACCGCCGGCACCGTCGGGACCGCCGCCGCTCGGCGCGCCTGCGGGACTTTGCCCAGCTGACATGCGAGCGTCAGCAGTGCAGACGTTCGAGATCACGACCCCGCTATCCCCAGCGAGCTGAGCCGGAGCTGCCACTACTGTGAGCCAACTGACCGCCATGCCACCACCGGACGCGAGCGGCGCGTCGTCCGCGCCAACTGAGCAGCCGCGCGTCGCGCCCGAGCTGTTTCGCGCGGCTGTGGACAGCCTCAACCGCACCCGGGTCCGTGATGAGGTGCGGGTCGAGCCGATGCGCCCGCCGCAACGCCTCGCCCCCTGGTCTTACGCCGTCTCGGCGGACATCCGCGACGCCAACGGCGACGAGGTCGCCACCGGCCGCCTGGTGTTGCTGCACGATCCGGACGGTGAACCGGCGTGGGGCGGTGTGCTCCGACTGGTCGCCTACGCGTCTGCCGACGTGGACCCGGATATGGCGCGCGACCCGCTGCTGCCCAACGTTGGCTGGAGCTGGCTGATCGACTCCCTCGCCGAGCGTGGCGCCGAGCACACGGCCTCCGGCGGCACGGTCACCCAGACCACATCCACCCGCTTCGGTGACCTGGCCGGCCCAGGCACCACGACCACCCTCGAACTGCGCGGCTCATGGACCCCCCGCACCGGCGACCTCGAGCCGCACCTGAGGGCGTTCGCCGACCTGCTGGCCAATGCGGTCGGGTTGCCCCCAGAAGGGGTGACGGCGCTCACCCGTGGCCGTTGACGCGCCAGTGTTGTTGGCCCTGCCGGCCGACGGTGTGCCGGAGCTGATCGCCACACCCGCGCAGCTGCGCCGAGCGGTCGCCGCGATCGCCTCCGGCACCGGCCCAGTCGCCGTCGACGCGGAACGAGCCTCCGGTTTTCGCTACCGGCAGCGGGCATACCTGGTGCAGCTGCGACGCGCCGGCGCGGGCACCACGCTGATCGACCCGGTCGAGCTGCCGTCCCTGTCCAGCCTCGACGCGGCGATCGGCGACGCCGAGTGGGTGCTGCACGCGGCGAACCAGGACCTTCCGTGTCTTGCCGAACTCGGCCTGCACCCGAAGCGGCTGTTCGACACCGAACTCGCCGGCCGCCTGCTCGGCGACGACCGGGTCGCGCTGGGCACCATGGTTGAAAGGCACCTGGGCATACGGCTGGAGAAGGGGTTCGCGGCCGCCGACTGGAGCGCCCGGCCGCTGGGCGAGGAGCTGCTGGCGTACGCCGCGCTCGATGTGGAACTGCTGATACCGCTCGCCGCCGCGCTGCGCGAGGAGCTGACCCGCACCGCGAAACTGGACTGGGCCGAGCAAGAGTTCGAGGCGGTGCGACGCGCGCCGACCCCGGCGCCGCGCGCGGATCCGTGGCGACGCACCTCGGGCATCCACGGGCTGCACCGGCGCCGTCAACTGGCCGCCGTTCGCGCGCTGTGGTACGCCCGCGACGAACTGGCCGCCGCCAGTGACTTGGCACCGGGCCGAGTTTTGCCCGACGCGGCGATCATCGCGGCGGCGCGCGCCAACCCGCGTCGATTCGATGACCTGCTCGCGCTGCCGGCCTTCCAACGGGCGAGGCAGCGACGCCAAGCCGCGCGCTGGATGGCCGCCCTGCAGCAGGCGCGGCGACTGTCCCGGGACCAGCTGCCCCCGATATCCGCGGAGCGCACGCGAGTGCCGTCGCGTCGTTGGCGCGACCAGGATCCGCAAGCCAGCGCCCGCCTCGCGCGGACGCGTGAAGCACTCGACGCGCTGGCCGCCGAGCGGAGCGTGCTGACCCAGAACTTGCTCGCCAGCCATATCGTCCGGCAGCTGGCATGGGCTCCACCGAACGCCCTGGATGAGGCGGCGGTGCGCGCCGAACTCGCCGCGTTGGGCGCCCGTCCGTGGCAGATCGAACTCACCGCGCGCCAGCTCACCGCAGCCCTGACCGACGCCGAGTAGCGACCCAGCCGAGCAGTAGCCACCCGATCAGCGCCGCGGCGTGGCGGCGACCGGATCAGCGCTGCGGCGGCTGCGGCCCGTCAGGCGGCGCGGGCGGCGGCGCGGGCGGCGGGTCCGGCGACTGACCGCGTTGAGGCGGCGCTGGTGGCGCTGGCGGCGAGTTCCGCGTGACTGTCACGCCCAGCGTGGGCGCTGCTGGCGGTGCCGGCCCGAACCGGGGCGCTCCCACCGGTGGATCAAACAACAACGGCGGTCCCAATGGCGGCCCGTACGCCGGCCCGACAGGCACCGGCGGCGCCGATCCCGGAGACAGCCCAGGCGGTGCGCCCGAGGGCGGACCCGAGGGCGGACCCGGGGGCGGCGGGCCCGAGGGCGGCGGTCCCACCGGTCCTGACCCGGACGGCGGCCACGGCAAGACGGGAGGCCGCGACAGTTGGCTCGGGAGCCAGGGTTGGCTCGGCGGCGACGGTTGGCTCGGCGTCGATAGTTGGCTCGGCGGCCAGGGCAGGCCCGGCGGCGGCGCGCACAGCGCCTCAGGCTGCGGCCCCGGCGGCACCGCTTGGGCCGGTGCCGCTTGGGCCGGTGCCGCCTGTGCCCGCATCACCGGCGCCGGCACCGCCGGCTGCGAACTCGGCATCGGTGGCACCGGTTGCGCCGCCCGCGACCGCGCCGTCGCCTGTTGCCGATGCGACGTCGGCGGAGTCGGCGGCCGCGACCCCTTGCCCGCTGCCAACTGAGGCGCCGCTGGCGGGGACACCGACACCTGGGACGCCGACACCTGGGACGCCGACAGCGACGCCGACGACGCAGCCGACTGGGCCGCCTCGAGCCGGGCGAGCGCCTGCTCCTCACCGGGCAGCTCGATGCTCACCGCCAGCCCACCGGACGGCGGCGCGACGGCCTGCAGCCACCCGTGGTGGGTGTCCACGATCAGCTTCACGATCGCCAGCCCCAGCCCGGCGCCCTTGGTCGCGGTGCGGGCGCGCGCGTCCCGGCCGCGACGGAACGCCTCGAACAGCGTGGTGACATCCTCCGGCGCGATCACCGGACCGCCGTTGGCCACATGCAGCCAGGCGCGTTCCGGGGTCTGTCCGCAGCTGAGCCGCAGCCAGCCGCCGGGCTCGTTGTGCCGGACTCCGTTCTCCACCAGGTTGCCCATCACCCGCTCCAACAGCCGGGGGTCGCCCAGCGTGCGCGCGGTCGCCAGCTCGCATTCGATGCGCACGCCTCGCTCAGCGGCCTCGGCGCGCACCCCGGTCAGCACATAGGGCGCCAGCAGGGCCAAGTCCACCGGCTCCACCAGATCCAGCTCACCGCCCAGGCCCGCGCGCAAGCGGGCCAGCGTCAGCAGCGAGGCCACCAGGTGCTGCGCCCGGCCGGTCGCCGACAAGACGACTTCCCCCATCTCCCGCAGCTCCTGCGCGGTGGCATAGGGGTCGGACATGGTGACGTCGAGTTCGGTGCGAATCACCGAAAGCGGGGTGCGCAACTCGTGGCTGGCGTTCGCGACGAACAGCCGCTGGCTGTCGAACGCCGCGTCCAGCCGAGTGATCATCTCGTCGAAGGTGTCCGCGAGCTCGCGCAGCTCGTCCTGCGGCCCGCCGAGGTTGATCCGCTGGTCGAATTTCTCCGCCGACAGCTCGCGGGCCATCCGGGTCACCCGCGCGATGGGCCGCAGCGCCTGGCGGGCCAGGATGTAGCCGCCGGAGGTGCCGATGAGCACGATCACGACGAAGTAGAGCAGGCCGGTGCGCAGCAGATAGTCCTGCGCCTGTTTGGCGATGGCCGACGGGCTGTAGCTGGTGGTGTGGCCGGTGGCGTCCGTTATCGTCATCGGACCGCCAGCGGAGAAAGCCGGCAGCCGATTGATGCTGCGGCCAAGCAGCACCAGTGAGGCGACCATCAACGCGACGCCGATGAGCGCCACCAAGCCGCCGAAGAG
>WQZC01000078.1 GCA_009780925.1 Actinomycetes bacterium
GCGACCCCGATGGTGGCGCTGCCGGTGCCGGCGCGCATCCGCACCGGGCCGCGCGCCACCGCCACCTCAAGGCTGCCGCTGCCGCACACCATGGTGGTGGTGCCGCCCACTTCGCCCAGCCGCGCGTCGCCGGCGCCGGACTTCACGCTCGCCGACCCGCGCACCCGGGCCACTTGAGCCGACCCCGAGCCGAACCGCAGCCGGAAGTCTCCGTCCACCTCGTCGACGACGACGGTGGCGGCGCCCGAGGCGATGTCGAGCGCACCGACGCGGCCGGCGACGGTGACCTCACCGCCCCAGGCGGCGAGGTGCATCAGGGTGCCCGGCGGCACGTCGATGCGCACGTCCATGGCGTCGCGTTGGGAGAACTTGCCGCCGAACACTGGGATGTCGAACAGTGATCCGCGCGGCCCGGGGGCGCGCACGATGAGGGTGTTGTCGTCGCGCAGCCGGACTTCGGTGCGCGCCACCGAATCCGACCGCGCGTCCAGCTGGGTGAGCTCGACGCGCGCCTCGGCGACTTGCTCGTCGGCGTGGACCGTCACCGAACCGAAACCGGTGCGGCAGCCGAGGTGGATCGGACCGTGGATCGGGAAGGTGTGAATCATCGTCGCTCCTGGCTGAATGCGGAAACTCGGTCTCGCGGGGCGGGGCTCGTCATCCGGTCACCCACCCGCTGATGCGGCGCGCCCCGTGCCCGCCACCGGCGGGCCAACCGCTCGGGACGCCCCACGGCGCGCCGGCAGGGGAGCCCCAGCCGGATCGTGGCGCGAGCGCCAGCCGGGCCGCGCGCACCAGCCAGCTGTTCACCGACAGCGACTCCTCCTCGGCGGCGCGCTCGACATCGAATTTCAGGCTCTCCGGGAGCCGCAGCGAGATCCGCGCGGTGGCGTCGCCCTCGTCCGAGACCGGCTCGGGCACTGGGTCGGGCAGCGGCTCGTCGGCGGTGAGGGTGACGTGGAAGACCACGTCGGCGCCGTCGAGTTGGGCGCGCACCTGCGGGGCGCCGGGCGCGTCGGCTGCGAACAGCGCGCCGGTGATCTCCTCCGCCGCGCCGGACACCGCGCGCAGCACGGCCAGCCGCATCGCCGAGCGGGCACCCTCGCCTAGCGCGGCGGCGATTTCCTGGGTGCGGGCGTCGCCTAGCGCGGCGGCGGCGCGGAGCTGCGCGGGCAACTCCGCCAGACAGTCGTCAAGCTGCATGACGCCAGTATGGCATCAGTGCGACGTCATCGCAACAGCTGTTTGGTGTCAGTGCGGATCCGGGCCGCTGGGGGAGCGCTCCGGCGCGCGTTGTGAAGGCGCCGGCGGCGGGGTCGATAGGCTCAGATGGCAACCGCCACCGAGGCGACGCCGCCGACGCAAGAGGAGCGAGCACGTGGCCGAGATCGTCAAGCCGAAAGCGCAGATCATCGCCTGGACGCACTTCGAGCCGCCCGCCGACGTGCCCTGGGACACCGACGCCGACGGCGGCCAGGCGCTCGCCGAGTTCGCCGGCCGGGCCTGCTACCAGTCCTGGGGCAAACCGAACCCGGCGACCGCCAGCAACGCCGGCTACCTGCGCCACCTGCTGGAGGTCGGGCACCTGTCGGTGCTCGAACACGGCTCGGTGACGTTCTACATCACCGGCGTGTCGCGCTCGCTCACCCACGAGCTGGTCCGGCACCGGCACTTCAGCTACTCGCAGCTGTCCCAGCGCTACGTGCCCGAGGGCGACGCGGCGATGGTCGAGCCGGACGTCATCGCCGCCGACCCCGCGCTGCACGCCGCCTTCCTCGCCGCCGCCGACGCCTCGGCGCGCGCCTACCGCGAGCTGCTCGACGGCCTGCAGAACCGCTTCGCCGACGTCGAGCAGGCGACGCTGCGGCGCAAGCAGGCGCGGCAAGCCGCCCGGGCGGTGCTGCCCAACGCCACCGAGACGCGCATCGTGGTGACCGGGAACTACCGCGCCTGGCGGCATTTCATCGCCATGCGGGCCTCCGAGCACGCCGATGTGGAGATCCGCGCGCTGGCTGTGACGTGCCTGCGCGAGCTTCAGCGGGTGGCGGCGAACGTGTTCGCCGACTTCGAGATCACCGCGCTGCCGGACGGCACCGAGGTCGCCTCGTCGCCGATGGTCAGCGAGGGCTGACCCCACCGGGCCGCGCGCAGACGGTATTTTGGGAGGCATGGGAGCCTTTGACGCCGGCCGCGGCGCTGACCCGGCCCGCCCTTTCGGCCAGTTGCTGACCGCGATGGTCACCCCGTTCGACGCTGACCGCAGACTCGACTTGGACAAGGCGGTCGAACTGGCCGCCCATCTGGTCGACGAACAGCGCAACGACGCGTTGGTGATCAGTGGCACCGGAGGGGAGTCGCCGACCACCACCGACGAGGAGAAGTTCGAGCTGCTGCGCGCCGTGGTGGGCGCGGTCGGGGACCGGGCGAAGATCGTCGCCGGCGTGGGCACCTTCGACACCGCGCACTCCATCCACCTCGCCGAGCAGGCCGCGCGGGCCGGCGCGGACGGGTTGTTGGTGGTCACCCCGTACTACTCCAAGCCCCCCCAGGCCGGCCTGCTGGCGCACTTCCGCGCCATCGCCGACGCCACCGAGCTGCCCGTGCTGCTCTACGACATCCCCGGCCGGACCGCCGTGCCCATCGCCACCGAGACGCTGCTCGCGCTGGCCGAGCACCCGCGCATCGTCGGGGTCAAGGACGCCAAGGGCGATCTGACCGCGTCCAGCCTGGTCATGGCGCGCACCGATCTGGCCTACTACGCCGGCGACGACGCGATCACCCTGCCGCTGCTCGCGGTCGGCGCGGTCGGGGTGGTCGGCACCTCCACCCACTTCTGCGGCGCGCCCACCAAGGCGATGATCGCCGCGTTCGAGCGCGGCGACCTGCCGGCGGCGCGGGCGCTGCACCGCCAGCTGCTGCCCATCTACACCGGTATCTTCCGCACCCAGGGCTGCATCCTGGTCAAAGCCGGGCTGGCGCTGACCGGCCGCCCGGTCGGGCCGGTGCGCCCGCCGCTGGTGGACGCCACTGTCGAGCAGACGCGTCAGCTGCGCGCCGACCTCGCCGCCGCCGGGCTGCCCTGCGGCGACTGAGGAGCTGATCCCCGACGGCTCCATCGGCCGTCGGGGGCTTTCCGGCCGGCAGACCCGGACGCTGGCGAAACTGTCGTGGGCAGGCGGCAGGCTGTGGCCATGGCGGTGAGGATGGCTGATGTGCCGGTGGCGGATCGATCCCGCGAGCGGTTGTTGCGCCAGGGCGCGCATACCCTCAGTGACGCCGAGTTGGTGGCCGTGCAGCATGGTTCTGGACGGCAAGGGGTCAGCGCGTTGGAGTTGGCGCGGTGGCCGCTCGCGGATTGGGGTGGTGTAGCGGGGCTGGCGGCGGCCAGGCCAGAGGAACTCGCTCGGGTCTGTGGTGTCGGGACGGCGAAGGGCTGCGCCATGCTGGTGCGGGAGGTGCTGGCCACGGCGCTCCGTCACGCAAAGCTTCTGGCTCACTGTCGCCTCGGATTGGTGTGGCAGAGCTGGTGTCTAGCAGCGGTGTCGCGTAGTTCGGTGTGTCATGATGACGGCACCAGGAAGAGGAGGCAGCAGTGAAGGTACGGGGCACCACCGGGTTCTCGTTCACCACCAGCCTGCCGCACTACGACGTCGCTCGGGCAGTGGAGCAAGTCGTCGACACGTTTGCTGCCAGCGAGTCGTTGGTCCGCGCCCGGAACGTGGAGGTCACGGACGGGGAGACTATCCGGGTCGACCTGGTGCTCGGCACCTCATCGTTCGGTGAGGCGGACGACACGATGGTTCGGCTTTGCGAGGCCATCGTGCAGCGGTTTGACGCACCTGATGGCCAGCTTGTGGTGCGCCAAGAGGAAACTGAACTGGTCCCGGCGTAGCACCGCAAGAATGTCTCGACCTAACTTCGGCGGCGTGGATGATCGCGCCGCAAAGATTGTCTCTTGGGTTTCCGCCGCCTGGAGCCAAGCCTGGACTGTGTCATCAGCCGTGGGCGCGGTTCAGCCACCGTGAGATGGCAGCGAAGATCTCGTTACGGGTGGCGGTCGCCATCAACAACAGCACCCGCCTCCCACCTTTGGTGGCGCGGCCAGGACCTGATTGATCGCCACCGTCTGGTAATAACGCGGCGCGAGCACATCGCCGGCGACCGTGCGACGTCGCCGGTTGAGCGGCTCGGCGACCAATCGCGCCGGCGTCGTCTAAGCCGTGTGCCAGGGCGTGTTCCGACCGCGCGGTTGCCGGGGCGCGAACGGCGACACCCGCCGCTCGTGCCCGGTGTCGCCTCCAGCGCGATGTCAGCGAATCCATCGCCCACCGTCTTCGTCGTGCCGCCGCTCGACATGACGCGCCACGCTTGGAGGTGACACTCGAAAGCCATCTGGTCATCGGCTCAGCCGGAGGCGGGGAGCAGCGGCACGATCACGGCAGCGACCGTTTCGTTCTGCAGCGGTCCGGGAGAGCGGGACATGGGCCAGCCCATATCGGCAGGATCTGACTCTTCTGCTCGGTCTGAGGGGAAACCGACTCTGCGCCCGCCTCGGGCGTGGTGCCCAGGAACTCACGGGCGAGGGGCCGGCGCCCGGGCTCGCGTGGACGAACGGGCGGACACACGCGCCAAGGTCCGGGTTAAGCGTCGAGTTCAACGTTAGGGTTGGTCACGTGGCAGGAGTTACCCAAACGCGCACCGCGCCGAGCCGTTCGCCGTCGAGCCGTCGAACCCCGGCGCGCGGCAGCGGCGGCCCACGCGCGACCAAGGCGCCGGCCCGGCGGCCATCGTCCTCGTCGCCTCGGCCCACCCGACCGGCGCGGCCCGCGCGCTCGCCCAAGCCGGCGCGCCCGTCCCGAATCGCAGTGGTGGCGCGGGCGCTCGGACGCGCCGTCGCGGCGCTGTGGCGGGCGCTGGCCCGGGGAGTCGGCGGGCTGGCGCGCGCCATCGGGCGCAACGCGGCCACCGCCCGCGAACTTGAGCCAGAGCATCGCCGCGACGCCGCCGGGCTTGGCCTGCTCGCCTTGGGCGTGGTTTGCGCGGTGGCGGTGTGGGCGGGCGCCGCTGGCCCAGTGGGACGGGCGCTGACCACCGCCATCCGTTTCTTCATCGGCAACGGCGCGCTGGTGGTCCCGGTGCTGCTGGCGATGGCGGGGGTGCACGTGTTGCGCCAGGCGCCGCAGCCCGGCCACCGCGGCCGGCTCATGGTAGGTGTCGCCGCGCTCACCATCGCGGTGCTCGGCCTGCTGGCGATGTGGGCCGGCACGCCGGGCAGCGAACACGGCCGCGCGCGCGCCGGCGGCATCATCGGCGCGGCGGTGGCCAGCCCGCTGGCGCGCGGGCTGTCGAACAACCTCGCGGTGCCGCTGCTGTTCATCCTCGGCGTGTTCGGCGCGCTGGTGGTCACCGCGACCCCGCTGCGCCGGGTGCCCGGACTGTTCGGCGAGGTGTTCGGATCGCGCCGCGCTGACCCGACCGACCCGACCGACCCGGCCTACGCCGACGGCGCGGGCGACCTCGCTGGCACGGTCGGACCCGCGGGTGCGGGCGGCCCCGGGCTGCCACACCAAGCGCGCCCCGCCAGGTCCCGCTTCGGCGCGCCTTGGCGCGGGCCGGCTGGCTCGTCCCGGCGCGGCCACGGCGGCCCGTCCCCAGTCGACCCGGACGCCATCACCACCCGGCTGCCGGACCTGGACGTGTTCGACATCGACGCCTTCGTCGACCCGGCCGCCGCAGGGGCCGGCCCGGCTGTCCCTGCCGGCCCATCCGGTCCGGCGGGTTCGGCGGGCGGCGGGCGAGCCAACCCGGCCGGCGCGGGCCAGCCGGCCGCCCCGGCGCGCCGAGCGCGCGCCGCAAAGACCAAGCCGGCCACCGACGACGGACCGCCGATCACCCGTCCGGTGCAGCTCGAGCTCAATGGCGACGCGGGTGTGTACATGTTGCCGTCGCTCAAGGACTTCGCCAGCGGGCCGCAGCACATGGCGCACACCAAGGCCAACGACGAGGTGATCGCCGCGCTGGCGCGGGTGTTCGCCGAGTTCGGCGTCGATTGCGAGATCAGCGGGTTCAGCCGCGGCCCGACCGTCACCCGCTACGAGGTGACGCTCGGCCCGGCGGTGAAGGTGGAGCGGATCACCCAGCTGACGCGCAACATCGCCTACGCGGTGAAGAGCCCGGATGTGCGGATCATCAGCCCGATCCCGGGCAAGAGCGCGGTCGGGGTGGAGATCCCCAACAACGACCCCGAGATGGTGATGCTCGGCGACGTGCTCCGCGCGCCGATCGCGCAGCACGACCAGCACCCCATGCTGGTGGCGCTCGGCAAGGACGTGCAGGGCGGGTTCGTGGTCGCCAACCTGACCAAGATGCCGCACCTGTTGGTGGCCGGGGCCACCGGCGCGGGCAAATCCAGCTGCATCAACTCGCTGATCGTGTCGATCCTCGCCCGGGCCACCCCGGACCAGGTGCGGATGGTGCTCATCGACCCCAAGCGGGTGGAGTTCGCCGCCTACCAGGGCATCCCGCACCTGGTCACGCCGGTGATCACGAGCCCCAAGCGGGCCGCCGACGCGCTCGGCTGGGTGGTGCGCGAGATGGACATGCGCTACGCCGACATGGAGGCCAGCGGGGTCCGCCACATCGACGACTTCAACGCCAAGGTGCGCAACGGCGAGCTGGTCGCCCCGCCCGGCTCGCAGCGCGTCTACACCGCCTACCCCTACCTGGTGGTGATCATCGACGAGCTGGCCGACCTGATGATGGTCGCGCCCCGCGACGTGGAGGACGCGATCGTTCGGATTACCCAGCTGGCCCGGGCCGCCGGCATCCACCTGGTGATCGCCACCCAGCGCCCGTCGGTGGACGTGGTCACCGGGTTGATCAAGGCCAACATCCCGTCCCGGCTGGGCTTCAAGACCGCGTCGCTGGCCGACTCGCGGGTCATCCTCGACCAACCGGGCGCGGAGAAACTGCTCGGCAAGGGCGACGCGCTGTTCCTGCCCATGGGCGCGTCCAAACCGGCGCGCATCCAGGGCGCGTTCGTCACCGACGCGGAGATCCACGCCGCGGTGGCGCACTGCAAGGAACAGCTGCAACCGGACTACCGGGAGGACGTGACCGCGCCGCAGGCCGCCAAGAAGGAGGTCGACTCCGACATCGGTGACGAGTTGGACCTGTTCTTGTCGGCGGTGGAGTTGGTGGTGTCCACCCAGTTCGGCTCGACCTCGATGCTGCAGCGCAAGCTGCGGGTCGGCTTCGCCAAGGCGGGGCGGCTGATGGACTTGATGGAGTCGCGGGCCATCGTCGGCCCGTCCGAGGGGTCCAAGGCGCGCGAAGTGCTGGTCAAGGCGGACGAGCTGGCCGGGCTGCTGTACACGCTGCGCCACGGGGGCAGCGCCGACGACTTGGTCGACGCGGAAGGCCCGGCCGATGTGGAAGGCTTGGCCGGCGGGGAGGACCTGGGCGACGATGGCTGGTCCGGCGCCAACGGTTTGACCGACGACCCGGCCGACGACTCGGCGGCCGCTGACGACTTCGCGGGCGGCTTCGCCGCCCCGGCGGCCGGCGGCTTCCCCGGCCCGACCAGGCGACTTCCGAACCCAGATCTGGCGGGCCACCGCTGACCGCCCGCGGGCGGCACCGCCCCTAGGCGCACCGCCCACACCCGGGCGCAGCCGTCCGCCTACGGGCGCAACGCGGCCAGCGGGATCACGGCGACGCCGTCCCGTCGGGTGTGCGCGTAGCCGGTCGCAGTGACGATGGCGAGGAATCTGGGCTCGCCGGTGCTCTGCTGGTCAACCTTGGCCGCGAACGCGCGCAACCGGCTGGCGGCCCGATCGAGCACCTCGGCGGCGCCGCCGAGCTTGACCTCGATCGCGCCCCAGCGACCGAACCCGCCATCGACGATGGCGTCCACTTCCAACCCGGTGGAATCAAGGTAGTGGTGCACGCTCGCGCCGAGCGATTGCGCATAGACGCGCAGATCGCGCAGCGCCAATGACTCGAACAGGAAACCGTATGTTTTCAAGTCGCGTCGCAGTTCGTCCGGACGCGCGTTGAGCAGGGTCGCGGTCATCGAGGGATCGACGAAGTGGTGCTTGGCCGACACTCGGATGCGGGCTCGGGAGCGCAACACTGGGCTCCAGCTGGTCAATGGTTCGACCACCATGAGGCGCTCGAGAGCGCCAAGGTAGGACGATACGGTGTCCTCTGCGAGCGCCGGACGCGCCGCGTCGGAGGCCAATGTGCTCTGCCGCGCCGCAGTGGCGGTGTGCCGCGCGAGCGATTGCATCAGCAACCGGACGCGGGCACTGTCCCGACGGGTTCCGTCCGCGGTCCGGATATCGGTGTTGGCGATCTCGGCGCAATAATCAGCCACATTGGCTTGGGCGAGGCGCCACGATTTGTTCCTATCAACCGGCCAGCCGCCGTGACAGGTCTCTTCGATCAGATCGTCCAGGGTCATATCCGTCGTGCCGGAAACAGCGGTGTCCCCGGACATAAGCGTGCTCAGGCGCACCGCGCCGGCGGACAGGTTCGATTCCCACAGGCTCAGCGTTCGCATCCGCAGCCGGCTCACCCGCCCGGCGCCGGTGTGCCGGGTGGCGTCGTCCGCCGGCGTCGCGGAGCCGGTCAGGATGAACTGACCGGGCGCGCGCCGCGCGTCCACCGCCCGGCGAACCTCGTTCCAGAGCCGGGGCACCAGCTGCCACTCGTCGATGAGGCGGGGAGCGGCGCCGTCGAGCACGTTCGCTGGCGCGACCTCTGCGGTAGCCCGCGCCGTTTCGTCGATGTCCAAGCGCACCATGCTGGCGCTGTGCTGGCTGGCCGTCTCGGTCTTGCCGCAGCCTTTCGCCCCCTCGATGAGCACCGCACCGATGCGTGCCAGGCGGTCCGCGAGCTCGGCATCAACGACCCTCGGCAGGTAGTGGCTGCTCAGCATTGGCTGGCCTCTCCGCAGGGTGAACCGTGCTGCAACGGCGATCGCGGGGGATCGCGACCCGGTGTTTGCAGTCATTCTAACCCGGCGTTTGCAGTGTTTCTGACCCGGCGTTTGCAGTTTGCGCGCTCGGTGGTCGCTGCCCCGGCCGGTGGCTGGCGCGCGGCGCGGCCCGGCGCGGATGGGGGCGGCTCGGCGGTCGGAGGCGCGGTCAGAGGCGCAGCAGCATCCGGGTATTGCCGAGAGTGTTCGGCTTGACGTACTCCAGCCCGAGGAACTCCGCGACGCCCGGGTCGTAGGAACGGCGCAGCGCGGCGTAGGTGTCCGGGTCGACGGGGGCGCCCTCGATCTCGGCGAACCCGTGCCGGCCGAAGAATTCGACCTGGAAAGTGAGCGCGAACAGGCGCGCCAGGCCCAGCTCGCGCGCGGTGGCGATCAGCTCGCGCAGCAGCGCGCCGCCGATGCCGTGCCGCAGCTGGTCCGGGCGCACCGCGAGGGTGCGCACCTCGCCAAGATCGGCCCACAGCACGTGCAGCGCGCCGCAGCCGACGACGGCGCCGTCCGCCTCGGCGACCTGGAAGTCCGGCACGTCCTCATACAGGCTGCCCAACTCCTTGGCCAGCAGCTTGCGCCCCGCGCCGGCGTAGACGTCCACCAGCGCCTTGATCGCCGGCACGTCCGGGGTCCGCGCCCGGCGAACCGTCACTCGCTGCCCGGATGCGGACGGCCCGGCTGGCGACCCGACTGGTGAGGTGTGGGTCGGGGTGGACTTGGTCGGGCACTGGTTGGTCGGCCCCTGGGTCGGCGTCTGGGCGGTTGCGGTCACAGTGGGGGAGGGTAACGCCTGCGGTCGCCCCGGACGGGCGTGGGCTGCGGCGCCCCGACTTCGGAGCGTGCGAACCCCTTGCCACCGGGTCCGGACTGGCTTCCACCCTCAGGGGCCAAGATGGCGCGCGCCGTCCATGGCGGCTCGCCAGCACGGGTTCTGTCGCGCCCGCAGCGCTGTCCGCTCCGCGTCGGTCGGTGTTGTCGGCATCTCGCAGGTAGTCTGCGAAGGTGGCCCGGCAGCGAAACGCGCAACGCTCCGTCGCGTTGGTGACGCTCGGCTGCGCCCGCAACGAGGTCGATTCCGAGGAGTTGGCCGCGCGTCTGGGCTCCGGTGGTTGGGAGCTCGCCGAGCCGGACGATGCCGCCGTGGTGTTGGTCAACACCTGTGGGTTCATAGACGCGGCGAAGAAGGATTCCATCGACACCGTCCTGGCCGCCGCGGACACCGGGCGGCCCGTGGTGGCGGTCGGTTGCCTGGCCGAGCGTTACGGCGCGGACCTGGCGCAGGCGCTGCCCGAGGCGGACGCTGTGTTGGGGTTCGACGCCTACCCGCGGATCGCCGACCGGCTGGACGATGTGTTGGCTGGAACGCCCATCGTCGCGCACCAGCCGCGCGACCGGCGCGCGATGGCGGCGGGGCCAGCCCGCCGGGGGGCCGTGGCTGGCAGCCAGGCCGGTGGGTCGGAAACATCCGAGCGCGCGGCGAGCGCGCCGGGTGCCGGCGGGGGCGCGCCGGGCACCGGCGGGTCCGAAGCGGTCGGGCAGTCGGCGCGCGGGAACCAGAGGGGGCTGCCGGGGCATGGCTGGGTGCGCGGTTCGCGGGTCCGCCTTTCCGACTCGCCGGTGGCGTATTTGAAGCTCGCCTCCGGGTGCGACCGACGCTGCGCGTTCTGCGCGATCCCGTCGTTTCGCGGCGGGTTCGTCTCCCGTCCGCCCGAGGATCTGGTCGTCGAGGCGCGCTGGTTGGCCTCAACCGGGGCGCGGGAGCTGGTGCTGGTCAGCGAGAACTCCACCTCCTACGGCAAGGACCTCGGCGACTTGGGCGCGCTGGAGGCGCTGCTGCCCCGGCTGGTCGCCATCGACGGCGTGGCCCGGGTGCGGGTGTCCTACCTGCAGCCGGCTGAGACGCGTCCTCCGCTGATCGAGGCGATCGCCACCATGGCTGGCGTCGCCCCGTATTTCGATCTGTCATTCCAGCACGCGTCCGCGCCGGTGCTGCGGCGGATGCGACGGTTCGGCTCGGCGGAGGACTTTCTCGAGCTGCTCGGCCGGATCCGCTCGC
>WQZC01000079.1 GCA_009780925.1 Actinomycetes bacterium
GCCGCTGGGGGATGGGCGGGACGAGCCGCCGCCACCAGTTGGGCTGGGCGACCCGCCACCGGATGGGCTGGGCGAGGCACTGCCACCAGTTGGGCTGGTCGAGCCCCCGCCGCCGGATGGGCTGGGCGAGGCGCTCCCGGTGGGCGACGCGCTTGCGCCGGTGCCGCCGGACGTGTCCTCGGTTATCCGCATTCGGCCCGCCACGAACGTGATGTCGTAGTTCGGATTGGACAGCGGCGTCGCCTGGGTGATCGGGTGGTCGCCGACACCCGTGCCGCTGTAACCAAGCGAGCCGGTGAGGGTGTCGCCGGGCGCCAGCGCCGGATCGGCGGTCCAGGTCAGCACCGGGTCGGCGGCACCGACGGTCTTGGTCTGGTCGTCGGCGGTCACTGTGACTGGCCGCTTGGCGATGCCGAAGCGCAGGACGACCTCCCCGGCGTAGTTGCCCCGGCCGGTGACGGTCACCGTCCCGCCGTCGGCGACGGCAGCGTTCGGCCCGTACGCGATATCCCAGTCAGCGTCGGTGATCGGGATCGTCCCGTCGGAGACCGTCACGTCGGGCTCGATCGCGGACCCGGTGTAGACGAACGGCCCGCCCAGCAGCTGCGCCGACGCTTCGGCGATGTCCCGCGCGGCTACCAGCACCTGCCGGGTCTCGGTTATCGGGTTGTGCCCGCCGTCACCCGCCTTGGTCGCGGACACCGTGACCGCGCCCGCGCCGATGATCAGCGCCGTGCCGTCGGCCGCCACGTCAAGGACCCCGTTGCCGGACGGGACCGCGAACGACACCTCGCCAGCGCCCGAGCCGCCCGACGCGCCGAGAGTGAACCCGGCGCCACCGTATACCAGCGCCCCCGGGTCGGCGATCGTCAGCGGATCCTGGTCCGCTTTGGCGACCTCCCGGGTCGTCTGGGCGGTCGCGGTCGTGTAGTAGCCGGGCTGGCCTGGGTAGCTCGCACCGTAGCGGTGCGGGCCGGCCGTCGGATTGGGGATGGTGAGCGATGCGACCCCGGCGCCGCCCAGCGCCTCCAGGTCCACGGCGCCCAGCACTGTGCTGCCGTCGCGGAACGTCACCGATCCGGTGGGCAGCGCGCCGGTTCCCGCCGGCGGCACCGTCACGGTCAACACGACCGGGTCATTGACGTCCGAACCGCCGGTCGCGGACAGGTCCATGGCCGGATGCGCCTCGGCGATGGTCAGCGCCACCGAGTCCTCGCTTTGCGGGTCGGAGCCGTCGGCGGCTTTGGTCGCGGTGATGGTGGCCGATCCGGCCTTGTGGATCGTCACCAGCCAGCCGCCGAGCCCGTCCTCGTCAACGCTGGCCACGGTGGGGTCGGTTGAGGCGAACGAGACCGCGCCGGTGCCCGGGCCGCCGATGGTCGAGACGGTGATCGGTCCGTCGCCGTAGTCGTATGCGGTGGCGAGCCTGGTGATGGCGAAGCTCTGCCCCGGCGACTCGACGAGGTAGCCGGTGATCGGGGTCGCGGTGGCGGTCTGGTTCGCCCCATCCCCGGCCACCGACGCGCCGAAGGTGTAGCTGTCGGCGTCCGGGTCGCTCAGCGTCACGCTCGCCGCCCCGCCCGGCCCGGTCATCTGCGTGCCGACGGTGACGCCGTTGGCGGTGAACACCACGGTCCGGCCCGTGTCAGCGGGATACGAGCCGGCCAGGGTCGCGGTCAACGTGACGTCGCCGGGCAGCGATTGCGAGCCAGCCGGATCCGCGCTCAGCGCCAGCGTCGGGGCAGCCTTGTCCGTCGCCGGGAACTCGTAGGAAACCACAGCCGAGGCGCCGGTTGAGATCGCCACCAGCGTTGCGTCCAAGCCGTTCAGCGTGGCGGCGGTGCCGGCGGTGAAGGCGTAACCGTCGTCGGCCTTGAGGCTCACCGATGCGGTGTAGACCGTCCCCGGCGCCGCCGCGCCGGAGGCCGCAGAGCCGCCGGCGGACCAGGCGACCGAGACCACGGTGTACCCCACCTCGCCGGACGCCGGGGCGGCGGTGGTGTCCAGCGGTGCCCCGGCCACCGGCGCGTCCAGGCCCACCAGCGCCACCGCGTCGATGTCGGTGGTCGGTGCGGGGGCGCCGTATTCGTAGGCGCCGACGTCGACCGGCCCGACGACCGGCCGCGCCATGTAGTCCAGTGGGGCCACGTATTCCCACAGCGCCCGCCACTGCGTCGGCACCGCGACCCCCTGGTCGATCGCCGGCGAGCTGGCCAGCAACCGGTAGTCGTCGTTGTCGGGATCCACGAAGCCGGTGGCGTCGGCCAGCCGCATGTTGCCGCCCTCGGAGGCCAGCGGGAGGTTGTACAGGTCGCCGGGCCCGACGAAGAGGTTGTTGAACACGTTCGCGCTTGAGCCGGGCTGCATCATCAGGAAGGTGCCGCCGGTCTTCTTGTTGACGAAGGTGTTGTTCACCATCCACAGCTCGTGCGACCATCCCGCGGTGAATCCTTCTTGGCCGTAGTTGACCAGGTTCGAGTTCTCCGAGTTGGGTCCTTGGACGACGACGTTGCCGGCGATCAGCGACTGGCCGCCGTTGGGCAGGTCGATGGACCAGCTGGCGGTGCCGTCCGCGTCGTCGATCAGGTTTCCGACGATGGTGTTGTTGGCTGCCCGGGATTTCACCTCGTTGCCGACGTTGGCGCCCCAGAAGTAGCTGCCGATCACGGTCAGCGAGCGCACCCCGCCGATATACAGGTTGTGCGTGTAGCCGTCGCCGCCGCCGCACCGGTAGAACTCGGAGTGCTCGATGAGGATGTCGCTGTTCGGGTCGACGATGCCTTCCAGAAGGCCCATCTCGTTGTCGTGGAAGGAGCTGTTGGTGACGGTGAGCCCGGTGCCCTCGGCGCGAATCCCGGCCCCGTTGCCGTCATAGACGCTCGCCCCGGAGAACTCGATGGAGTCGACGGTCACGTCGTCGCCCTGGATCACCCAGATCGCCTTGTCGTCGGCGCTGTGCCCGTCGGCTTCCAGGTGCGCCAGCCCGCCGACGCCGCGCAAGGTGAGGTTGTTCTGCGGCCAGATGGCGACATCGCCGTCATACGTGCCGGCGTCGATCTCCACCGTGTCGCCGTCCTGGGCCGCCGCCGCCGCTTCGCTCGGGGTCTTCAGCGTTCGGGTGGGCCCGACTTGCCAGGTGGTCCCGGCGGCCCCGGCAGGAGAGGAGAGGTGGATCAGTAGGCCGCTGACGGCCAGAGCGGTGACGGTCAGGGCCGCGATGAGTAGCGCCGGCCGGCGTCGCATAGCCAATTCCAACCTCCTGGTGCGCGAGCACTCGGCGTGCTGCGATGTGGTCGTGCTCGGGGGGCAGCGGCGGTCCGCGCGACCGCCGCCAGCGCTGCTGGCATTTGTGACGAAGATCGTACCTACTCCGGTTTCCCTGTTCGACTCCGGTTAACTATCGGGTCCTGGGTGCCCGGTCGGACGGCCGCAGTCGGGTGGGCGCGGTCAGGCGAACCGGATCGGCGCGCCGCTGGCTAGGGTCATGCCATGCGGATGACCAAGTTTGAGCACGCGTGCGTGCGCCTTGAGGACCATGACCGGACGCTGGTGCTCGACCCCGGCGGGTTCAGCGACGCCGCCGGCGCGCTGTCCGGCGCGGACGCGGTGCTGATCACCCACGAGCACGCCGACCACATCGACGCGGTGGCGCTGCGCGCGGCGGCGGCGGCGAATCCCGCGCTCGCGGTGTACGCGCCGGCGGTGGTGGCGGCCTCGTTCGCCGACCTCGCCGTCACCGTGATGGCGGCGGGCGAGGAGTTCGACGCGGCCGGCTTCCACGTCGAGACCTTCGGCGGCCAACACGCGCTGATCCACCCGTCGATACCGGTGGTGGCCAACATCGGCTGCCTGATCGACGCGTCGCTCTACCACCCGGGCGACTCGTTCACCGTGCCCGCCCGGCCGGTGGGGACGCTGCTGGTCCCGATCCACGCCCCGTGGTCGAAAGTCGCCGAGGTGATCGACTTCGTGGTGTCGGTCCGGGCGCCGCAGGCGTTCCAGATCCACGACGCCTTGCTCAACGACACCGGCCTGGGCTTGGTCGAGGGGCATGTGTCGCGGATCGGCGCCGAATTCGGCACGGCCTATCGCCATTTGGCCACCGGTGAGACGGTGACCGTCTGAATCCGACACCGCACTGAATCCCACGCCGCACAGGTGAGCCCCGTCACCGGTCGTAGGGTGGGGCAATGCGATTCGGAATGTTTGTCCCACAGGGCTGGCGGCACGACCTGGCCGGCATCGATCCGCGCGATCACTGGGCGACCATGCTCGATTTGGCCCGTTACGCCGACGACGGGCCGTGGGAGTCGATCTGGGTCTACGACCACTTCCACACCATTCCGGTGCCCACCCAGGAGGCGACGCACGAGGCGTGGTCGCTGATGGCCGCCTTCGCCGCCGCCACCAAGCGGGTGCGGCTGGGCCAGATGGCCACCTGCATGGGCTACCGCAACCCCGCCTACCTCGCCAAGGTGGCCGCCACGGTGGACATGATCTCCGGCGGGCGGGTGGACATGGGCATCGGCGCCGGCTGGTACGAGCACGAGTGGCGCGCCTACGGCTACGGGTTCCCCACCGATGGCACCCGCCTGGCGATGCTCGAAGAAGTGGCGCAGATCTTCAAGCAGGCCTGGACCACTGGCGCTGTCACGTTCGACGGCGAGCACTTCCACCTGGACGGAGCGATCGTGCGCCCGCTGCCGCTGCAGGACGGGGGGATCCCGCTTTGGATCGCCGGCGGCGGAGAGCGCAAGACGCTGCGGATAGCGGCGCGCCACGCCGCGTATTCGGGTTTCGACGGCCGGCCGGAAACGTTCGCGCGCAAGTCGCGGATCCTCGCCGAGCACTGCCGCGAGGTCGGCACCGACTTCGACGCCATCACCCGCACCTCCGACTACGAGATCGTGATCGGCGAGACCGAACGGGACGTGGCCGACAAGCTGGATTGGCTTCGCGCGCACTACGCGAAGTACATGCCAGCCGCCGAAGCCGATTCGGCGGTCGAGGAATTCCGGTCGGGCCTGCTTGTTGGCACCCCGGAGCAGATCGTCGAGGCGTTGCGAACCGTCGAGCGGCTGGGCATGTCGTACGCGATCTGCTATTTCGTCGACGCCGCCTACGACCGGTCCAGCCTCGACCTGTTCACCCAGCGGGTCATTCCCGCGCTCGCCTGATCCCGTCGGACCCGCGCCGCCGACCGGAGGTGGGTCAGCTGGCTTGACGCCAGCGCCAGTGGCTGACCCCAGCGCCGGCGGCTGACCCCAGCGCCGGCGGCGCGGGAAGCGGCCCGGTCGGCGCTACGCCCGCAGCGTGTCGATGAATTTGTTGACCGCGTTGTTGAACAAGCTGTCCCCGTCGTGGCAGGCCAGATACACCTTGGATTGGCCGATCGGCACGTTGACCCGCAGATCGATGTAGCCCTCGAACGTCTGCTGGTAGAACGACCGGCCTTGCGCGACGTTGATTCCGAGTATGTGTGTGTCGCACCGGTAGATTTTGGCGCCGCCGCCGTTGTAGGAAGCGCTGACGTCCACATAGGTGTGGTCGATCAGGACGATGGTGGCCAAGCTCTTGGCGTCGTAGGCCAGGTTGTTCATTTCCGCTGGCGTCGAGGCGATCCAGTTCGCCGGGCTGAGTGGCTTGCCTTGGGTGAGATCGCGTTGCAGGGCGAGGAACCGGCCGGTGGGCTGCGACCCGCCGCTGGGCACCTGCTTGGCCACCTTGGGCAATTTGTCCAAGCTGACGTTGGGTGGAATCGGCACCTTGCGGCACTTGCTCCCTTCGCAGCCGTAGCTGTGGGCGGCGTCGTACCAAACCGTCGGGTAGACGCCCGCGCCGTGCGTGTCCTGGATGTTTTGGAAGCAGTTCTGGAAGCCGAACCGGAACGCGCCCACCATCAGCACTGGCAGATACGCCTCGCCCACATCGGTCGCGCTCAGCCCCGGATACTCGGGCAACTGGCACTTGTTGATGTCGAAATAGCTCTGCGTCGCCATCTTCTTGGCGTGGGCTTTCGATTTCGCGGCGAGCTGGCTGAGGGTCATCGCCGGTGTGGTCGCCGCCTCGGACTCGGGCGGGGCTGATGGCGGCGGTGCTGGCGGCGTCGCGGTGGGGGCGGCGCTCATGGCCGGCGCGGTCGCCCCGGAGTTTCGCGGCGGAACGGGCGTGCCCTGGCCGCTGACTCCCTGGGAACAGGCGGCAGCGGCCAGAGAAGCGGCGAGCACAGTCAGAGCAAACCCGAGCCGGGCGGTGCGACGCATGCCGGCAGGGTACCGGCGACCGATCGGCCGGCGCTCAGCTGGTGTGGCGCAACCGGGCGCAGGGCGCCAACTCGTCGTCCACGTAGCCGGGGCGCGCGGCTCGCCAGCCGCCGACGATGGCCACCGCCACCATCAGAAACAGCAGCGTGAACGGGCCCGCCCAGTCGCGGTGGTTGCCGTGCAGCACGCCGACCAGCAGCGGCCCGGTGCCGGCGATCACGTAGCCGACGCCCTGAGTGAACGCCGACAGTGCCGCCGTGGTCTCCGCCCGGCGGGTGCGCAGCCCGACCATGGTCAGCGCCAGCGGGAACATGCCGCCACCGGCCCCGGATAGGAACATCCATGCCCACGCCCCGCCGACCGGGGCGAGCAGCATGCCCAGATACCCGGCGGCGTAGCAGCCGGCGAACACCGGCACCAGCCGGCGCTGCCCGACCACGGCGAGCTTGCCGCGCACCGCGAGCCCCGGCACCACCGCCGCCACCGCGATGGCCAACCCGGAGTAGAACGCCACCAGCCAGCCGGCCTCGGACGCGGTCATCCCGTGGTCGCGGAAGAATGTCTCGAACCAGCCGAACGACACGTATGCCTGGAACGACTGCGCGCCGAAGAACACCGCGAGCCCCCAGGCGGTCGGACTGCGCGTCAGCGCGATGAGCGGGAGCCGGGCGGCGGCGCGCTGGCCGGGCCGCTCGTCGCTGGCCGCTGGCCGCTCGTCGCTGGGCGCGGGGCGCTCGTCGCTGGCCGCTGGCTGCTCGTCGCTCACGTCGGCTCGATCGCGCTGCGGCTGTGGTTGTTCGCCGGACGCCGCCGATTCGTCGCTCCGCCGCCCCAGCCGATCGCCGCGCAGCGCCGCCAGCCACGGCGCGATGGCCACCGCCGACAGCAGCGCCCACACCCCGACGCCGACCCGCCAGCTGCCTGCCGCGTCGGAGATCGGCACCGTCAACCCGGCCGCCGCGGTCTGTCCGACCGCCATCGCGGTGGTGTAGACGGCGGTCATCGGACCGATCCGGTCGGGGAAGTGCGCTTTGACCAGGCTGGGCAGCAGCACATTGCCGATCGCCCCGCCGGTCAACGCGAGAATGCTCAGGACGCCGAACACCCACACCGAACCGGCGGTCGCGCGGGCCAGCAGGCCCACCGTCATGATCGCGAGCGCGGCGATCAGCAGCCGGTGCTCGCCGACGCGGTGCGCCAGCCGGGGCGCGAGCAGGCCGATGAGCGCGAAGCAGACCACCGGCAGCGTGGTGATCACCCCGGCCAGGTCGCCGCCGAAGCGCAGTCCGGCGCGCAGGTCGTCCAGAACCGCGCCGACGCTGGTGACGGCGGTCCGCATGGATAGACCGGTGACGATCAGCGCGGCCACGATCAGCCAGCGCGGGGTTGTTCTCAGGGCGGCACGCTTCAGGAGGTGGCGCTGCCGCGCCAAAGATCCACGCCGCCGTCGATCGCGTACAGATCGATGCGGACCAGCTCGTCGTCGGTGAAGGTGAGGTTGTCCAGCGCGCCCAGGCATTCCTCCAGCTGCCCCTGGCTGGACACCCCGATCAGCACCGAGGTGACCCGTTCGTCGCGCAGGCACCAGGCCAGCGCCATCTGGGCCAGCGACTGGCCGCGCTGGCGCGCCAGCTCGTTCAGCGCCCGGATGTGCGCCAGGTTCTGCGCGTTGCGCATGTCCGCGGGCAGCGAGGTGTTCGCCTCGGCCATCCGCGAGTCGTCCGGGATGCCGTCCAGGTATTTGGCGGTCAACAGCCCCTGCGCGAGCGGGGAGAACACGATGCAGCCAGCGCCGTGCTCGGCCAGGGTGGCTAGCAGCCCGGCCTCGATCCAACGGTTGAGCAGCGAGTACGACGGCTGGTGGATCAGCAGCGGGGTGCCCAGCTCGCGCAGGATCCGGGCCGCCTCCGCAGTGCGTTCCGATGAGTACGACGAGATTCCGGCGTAGAGCGCTTTGCCCGCGCGGACGGCGGCGTCCAACGCGCCCATCGTCTCCTCCAGCGGGGTGTTCGGGTCGAACCGGTGGGAGTAGAAGACGTCCACGTAGTCCAGGCCCATGCGCCGCAGCGATTGGTCCAGGGAGGCCAGCAGGTATTTGCGCGAGCCGAACTCCCCGTACGGGCCGGGCCACATGTCCCAGCCGGCTTTGGTGGAGATGAACAGCTCGTCGCGGTACGGGGCGAAGTCGCTGGCCAGCACGCGGCCGAAGGTTTCCTCGGCGGACCCGTAGGGCGGGCCGTAGTTGTTCGCCAGGTCGAAGTGGTTGACGCCGAGGTCGAAGGCGCGGCGCAGGATCGCCCGGCTGGTCTCCAGCGGGCGGTCGCCCCCGAAGTTCTGCCACAGCCCGAGTGAGATGGCCGGCAGCTCGATGCCGCTGCGCCCGCTGCGGCGGTAGGTCATCTTCTGGTACCGGTCGGCCGCTGCCACGTACGTCACGTGGAAAGCGTACGACCAGTGACGCGCGTTGCTCGGTCGCCTTTCGCACGCCGGCCGCCGCGCGCCGGCCCACGGTCCGGTCGTGCTCGCCGTGCCGCCAACCTTCAGTAGCCACGGCTGATCCCGAACGCGGCGGTGGTCACCGTCTGGCCGGAGAGGAAGCCGGTCATGCCGCCCAGGAAGGCCTGGATGGACGGGTTGTCGCAGGCGTCGATGTCTTCGGCCCCGGGCAGGTAGGCCTGCTGCAGGCCGTGGTTGTCGATTACGGAGGAGCCTTTGTGGCGCACCGTGGCGGTGACCACGTTGACCCGGTCCGGGTTCTCCGCGCCGTCCAGGTGCGGCACCACGTCGGAGCTGTTCTCCACCGCGAGCACCTGCACGCTGGTCGGCACTCTCGCGGCGAGCGCGCCAATGGGCGAGCCGAGGGTGATCACGTGCGAGATGTGGAACTGGCCGGTGGCGGCGGTGTGCGTGGCGGCGTTCACCGCGATCAGGCCGCCCTGGCTCTGCCCGATCAGCAAGACGTCGTCGTCGGGCCGCACCCCGGCTTGCGCCAGCGCGGCGAGCACGCCTCGCTCGTAGGTGGTGCTCTCCCCGGCCAGCGCGCGCAGGTTGGTCACCGGGCTGGTGACGTCGGGGTTGTGGCGGGCCAGCAGCGACCAGTCCTTGGTGCCGGGGATGTCCACGATCACCTGGCGCGGCCCGGTGGCGGTTTCGTCGAGGATGCGCACGTCGATGTCGCCGGGCCACTGGTCGTCACGGCGGGTCAGCTCGGTCACCAGGTCGGCCAGGGAGCGCGGCGGGCCGGCGGCGTCCGCGTCTGGGTCGGTGCCGAGCGGGGTGACGAGCGGGTGCCCGTCGTCGTACAGCTCGCCGAGCAGGAAGGCGTCTTTGGACACCGACCCCCCGGTGGCCGCGGCCACCCCGTTCAGCCCCGCGTCGACCAGCGCCGGATCGTCGGCGAGCAGCTTGCTGCCGGCACCGGACCAGTCGCCGGTGGCTGCGGCGGGCAGCGCGTCGGCGAGGGCCCCCGGCAGGTGGATCGCGGCGGACAGCTCGGGGGTGATCGCCTCGTCGAGCCGGTCCGCGGCCAGATAGCTGGCGGCGGCCCCGCGCAGCGCCAGGTCGATGGATCCGGCGCGGGCGGCGAGCGCGGTCAGCCCGTGCGGGCCGTCGAGCGCGTCCAGCAGCGCCGCCTCGAAACTCGCCGCGCCCGGCGGGTCCAGTGGCGCGGAGGCGAGCACCTGCGGGTCCACCAGGTAGCGGTGCAGCGCCAGCGTCTGCTCGCCGGTATCGGTGGCGGCGCGGCCGAAGTGCCGGGCGGCGGCGACCATGTCGTCGCAGTGCGCCTCGATTCCGCCGATTCCACCGCGAACGTCCACCCCGCCCATCGTCGCCCGCCGCGCTACAGGCCGAGGAAGTGGCCGACCGCAGACACGGCACCGGTGATCGCGTGTTCGACGTCGGCGAGCAGCTGTTGCTCGAAGCGGACGGTCGAGGCGTGCCGGCGGAGCGCGTCGGCGGCGTGGTCCACCCCGCCGGCCGAGCGCCGGTACTGGCCGGCAAGGGATTGGACCTCCGCCCGGAACTTGTTGGCGGCGGTGGATTGCCAGCGGGTCGCCTCGGCGGCGGCGGCCAACCGTCCGCCCCGGGCGCGCAGGTCGTCGGCGTGCTCGGCGATCCGACCGGCCAGCCGGTCGAGGGAGTCGGCATCAGCGAACATGTCTGCCAGCCTCGCCTCGTCGGTGGCTGATCGCCAGGGGCGCCGGCCAAGCTGTGGACGACGAACCAGCCTGTGGACGACGAACCAGCCTGTGGACGACGAGCCAGCTGGTGGATGGCGAATCAGCTTGCGGGTGGCGGCGCGGCCCGCCGCCATCGGCACGGTGCGCGCGGGCGCGCCCCGGGGGCGGCGGCGCGAGGCGATTGTGGTTGACTTGCCATGGGCCGGAGCGAATCACATCGATGCAATTCGTTACCGCAAGCCCGCTGGCGCGTGAGGGCCGGCGAGCGGCCCGCACAGTTGTCAGACTTGGAGCGCAAGGTATGGAGTTCGCGCAGGCTCGGAGCGTCGATGTCGTGTCCGGCGCTGGCACGCAGCCGGCGTCCACGTTCACCGACGCGGCCGCTGCCGACGCAGCCATGGCCGACGACGTCGGCGACGATGGGCTGAGCCGACGGGACCGGGACATCTTGACCTTCGAGCGGCAGTGGTGGCGCTACGCGGGCGCCAAGGAGCAGGCCATCCGCGAGCTGTTCTCCATGTCGCC
>WQZC01000080.1 GCA_009780925.1 Actinomycetes bacterium
CGCCGAGGACGACGAGGGCGGCGCCGACACCGGTGATGTGGTGGGCGGTGACGTGGTGATCGGCATCGCCGCGTCCGGACGCACGCCGTATGTCGCCGGGGCGTTTCGCGTGGCCCGGTCGGTCGGCGCGCCGACCGCGCTGGTCACCTCCAATCCGAACGCGGAACTCGCCGCGGACGCCGACTACCTGATCGTGGTGCCGACCGGTCCGGAGGCGATCACTGGGTCGACGCGGTTGAAGGCGGGGACCGCGCAGAAGCTGGTGCTTAACACCTTCTCGACGGCGCTGATGGTGCGGCTGGGGCGCACCTATCGCAACCTGATGGTCGATCTGCAGGCGACGAACGCGAAGCTGCGCGGACGCATGCTGGCGATCCTGATGGAGGCGGCGGATGTGGACGAGGCGGCCGCCGCGCAGGCGCTGGCGTTGTGCGCCGACCTGAAGACCGCGCTGTTGTATCTGCTGTTGGATCGGCGGTTGGATCCGGTCGCCACGGCGGCGCTGCTCGCGGCCAACGACGGGCGGATCCGCCAAGCGCTCAGCGCGGTTCCCGGACCGTCACGCCATGTTCTTCAGCAACCGTGACCAGGACAAGTCGTGGTAATCCCGGTGTTCGTCAGGCTCGTCGTAGCACGTCAGCGCGCAGCTGCCTGACAGCAGAACTGCGGCCTCATCGAAGATCGTCATCGGTGGCCCTGGCTCAGTGGTCAGTCCACGGGTTGATCACATGGACGCCGGTCAGGTCGAAGTCAGTCACGTTGCGAGTCGCGATGGAGAATCCGTGGGCGACGGCGATCGCGGCGATCATGCCGTCTTCTGGCTTGACCGGTTGCCGACCAGCCCGCCGCAGCGCGGCCCGAATCACTGAATATGCCCGTGCGGCTCGGTCATTGTAGGGATAGATCGTGTCGCCGAAATCCGCGATCAGCGCCTCGACGCGTTGTGTCAGCTCGTCCCGCCGCCGCCCCTCGGGCATCAATGTCAAGCCGGTGAGCAACTCGCCCATCGTCACCGAGTTCAAACCAATTTCGTCGTGATGCCGCCTGAGCCAGTCAAGCACCCGAGGATCGGGCCGCGTCCGGGTCGTCTCTGACCAGACATTCGTGTCGACGAGGATCACTCGAAGGCCGCCGGCTCACGTCCCGCGGAACGTTCGGGAACCGGCAGCGCATCGCCGTTCTCCAGCTTCGTGACGCCATCAAGCCAGGCAAGCACGGGACTGCGGGCCGGCCGGGTGGCCTCCACCAAGATCGCGCGGACCTCGGTCTCCATCGAACTCCCGTGCTCGGCCGCCCGGCGTCGCAGCGCCGGCTTGACACTGTTTGGCAGACCCCGAACCAGCAACTGGTCACTCATGCTATCAATGCTAGCACCCCACCGGCCGGGCACCGGTCGGGCCAAGGCTCAGTGCCGGGTCGCGCCGGCTCTGCCGGTCAGGGGCAGCGCCGGCCCGACCGGGCTCACCGCCAGCCAGTAGGGTCACGCTCAGTTCTGCTCGAACGGCTAGGGGGGCTACTGATGCCGACTTGTGCTAGCTTTGCTGCTCGCGCGACCGTGGTCGCCGCAGTGGTGGCCGGGGTCGTCGCGCTCGCCGCGTGCGGCGGCGGTCACCCGGGCGGTGGCGCGCAGACCACCAACGCCGGCAGCGGGGCCACCGCGAGCGTCGCCGCGCCGAGCCAGGCGCATACCGTCACCGCCAGTGGGTCACCGGCCGGATCGGCGGACGAGCAAGCCATCCGCAGCGCCTACGTGACCTTCTTCGCGGGCGACACCCCGGCCGCGGACCGGGTCGCGCTGCTGCAGAACGGGGCCGCGTTCGCGGCGACCATCGACACCCTGCTGAGTTCGTCGTTGGCTGGCTCGCTGTCGGCGACCGTGTCCAGCGTGGGCATCACCGGGCCGGATCAGGCCTCGGTGGTGTTCACGATCTTGCTGTCCGGCCAGACGCTGCTGGTCGACGAGCGGGGAACGGCGGTTCGCGAGGACGGCGCGTGGAAGGTCAGCGACGCCACGGCCTGCGCCCTGTCGGCGATGATTGGCACGCCCCCGGCGGCGTGCGCGGATGTGCCATCCGGCGGACCGACCCCGACGCGGTGAGCGCCAGGCCGGTCGGACCGGCCGCCGCGCTGCTCACCGCGTGCGGCGTGCTGTTTCTGACATTCGTCGACACAACGATCGTCAGCGCCGGCATCCGTGATATTCAAAGCGATCTGCACGCGGGCGCGCAAGCGCTGCAGTGGACCGTCAACGCCTACGCGCTGGTGTTCGCCAGCCTGATGCTCACCGCCGGCAGCCTCGGTGACCGCTTCGGTCGCAAGCGGCTCATGGTCATCGGCATCGCGCTGTTCGTTGGCGCGTCGGTGCTGGCCGCGCTCGCGCCCACGGTGGGCGCACTGATAGGCGCCCGGGCGCTGATGGGCGTCGGCGCGGCCGCGTCCGAGCCGGCGACGCTGTCGGTGCTGCGACACGTGTTCCCACAGCAGCGGACGCGGGCGCGGGCCATCGCCGCGTGGGGCGCGGTGGCCGGGGTGGCGCTGGCGGCCGGGCCGGTCATCGGCGGCGTGCTGGTCGGCCTGGGCGGCTGGCGCGACGTGTTCTGGTTCAACGTCGCTTTCGGCGCGCTGATGCTGGCGGCGGCCTGGCGCTTCCTGCCGGAAAGCGCGGATCCCCCGCCCGGGCGGACCGACTTGGCCGGTTTCGTGGTCGGCACGGCGGTGCTCGCCTGCGGGGTGTTCGCCACCATCTACGGCGAGACGGCCGGCTACGGCACCGGATGGATCATCGCGTTGTTCGCGCTTTGCGCGGTCGGCGCGCTGGTGTTCGTCCGCCTCGAGTCGCGCCGGGAACACCCGATGTTGAATGTGCGCTATCTGCGCGACCCGGTGGTCGGCGGATCATTGCTGGTGGCGTTCGCGGTGTATTTCGGGGTGTTCTCGATCTTCTTTTTCACGGTGTTGTATTTGCAAGAGGTGGCCAACTATTCGGGCTGGCACACCGCCGGGCAGTTCACCCCGATGGCGGTGGCGATCATGGTCGGGTCGTGGCTGGCCGGCCGCTGGGTCGGCCGGGCCGGCGCCCGGACGCCGATGGTCATCGGGTGCCTGCTCGCGGCGGCCGGGATCGCGCTGACCCACCGGTACGTCGGGGTGCATCCGCCGGAAGTGATGCTCGCGTTGGTGTTGGCGGTCGCCGGATTGGGTTTCGGGGTCGCGGTGGTGCCGGTCACCTCGGCGGTGATGGGCGGGGTGCCGGCGCGCGACTCCGGGATGGCGGCCGCAGCCACCAACACCGCGCGCCAGCTCGGCGCGGTGGTCGGCGTGGCGGTGCTCGGCTCGCTGGTGAACGGCCACTTGGACAGCGGGCTGCGGGTCCGCCTGACGAATATGGGCGTGCCGAACGCCTTCTCCGACATCGTCATCGCGGCGGTGCAAAACGGCAGCGTGCCACAAGGCGGCGCCTCCGGCAGCCTGACCCACTCGCAGATAGTCGACCAAGTCATGGGCGCCGCCTACGCCGCGTTCCACGATGGGCTGTCCGTGGCGCTGACGGTGTCCGCGATCCTGCTGGTGGCGGCAGCGGTGGTCGCGGCGCTGGGCCTGCGGCGCCGGCCCGCGTGACCGCCGCCGCACGCTCGGTGCGCCACTGGTCATGCTCATCCGCCGCGCAGCCACGGCGGAGTCACCCCCACGAGCACAATGGTATCATTATTGATACTATTGTGTTATGGTGAGCATCGCGCAGATCGTCGCGGGGATGCGCAGCGTGCCGAACGGTGTGGCGCACACCGACCTCCGCAAGGTGTGTGTTCACTGTTTCGGCCAGCCTCGCCAGTCCGGAACCTCCCATGCCGTCTTCCGCACACCGTGGCCCGGCGACCCACGTGTCAACATCCAGAAAGCCGAAGGCGGCAAGGCCAAGCCCTATCAAGTCGCCCAGGTCCTGAAAGCGATCAAGAAGCATGAGGAGGAGAGCTGAATGGACATCGAGCACTACACCTACCGCGTGACCTGGTCCCAGCTTGACGGTGAATTTGTGGCGACCGTGGCCGAGTTTCCCTCGCTCTCCTGGCTGCACAAAGACCAGGCTGCGGCGCTGCGCAGACTGACCCGACTGGTGGGCGACGTGGTCGCCGACATGAAGACTTCCGGCGAAGCGATCCCCGAGCCACTGGCCGAGCGGCGCTACTCCGGTCGCTTCAACGTCCGCGTCCCCGAGTCGCTGCATCGAGAACTGGCGACGGCAGCCGCCGAGCAAGGGGTCAGCCTCAACAGACTTGTCTCCGACCGCCTAGCGCACGCCTGAGAAGCGCCCTTCGGGGCGTGCTTTGACGCAGCCGTCTGTGCGCGACTCGTCTGCCAGGGCTGGTCCGGTCACAGGCCGGCGGTCACCACAGGGCGGCGGCAGCCGGCGTCCACCGGGTCGTGGATGATCCCGCCGGGGCCGGGGTCGGCGTGCTCAAGCCGGGTGTGCATGGCCTTCTGCAGTTGGAAGCCGAGGATCCGGTCGGGGCGCGCCTCCACGAACAGCACCGTGTCGCCGCAGTGGGCGCACGGTTCCGGGCGCGGGAAATACGAAGTAGGAATGCGGCTCAATATACGGCAGTGGCTCGTTCCGCCGCCCGGGCGAACAGCTCAGCCGCGGGCGCGAGCCGTGGCGGCGAGCAGCTCGGCCAGCACCGCGTCGCGGTCGATCCAGCCGCCGGCCGCGCGCGCGGCCATCGCCACCGCGCCCACCACGGGATGGCTGGCGAGCGCGATCGGAACGGCGAACTCGGCGGCGAGTGCCACGCGCACCCGCTGCGCCAGGGCGTTGTCGGTGGTCAGCACGGACCCGCTGAGCACCACGCGCCCGATGTGGTGGCCCCGTTCGATGTGGCCGCCGCCCACGGCGCCGCAGGCGCCCGCGGCTGGTGCGCAAGCCGGCTCGGCGGTTGGCTCGGCGGTTGGCTCGGCGGTTGGCTCGGCGGTTGGCTCGGCGGCCGGGGATGCGGTCGGCGCGCCGGTTCGCGCGGCGGCGCGGGCGGAGCGCAGCAACCCGCGCGCGGCGCGCGCGACGATGCGCTCGGCCACTTGGTCCCCGGCCTGGGCGTGCGCGGTCACCGCCGGCGCGAAGGCCCCCAGCTCGGCCGGGCTCATCGCCCGCGCCGCCGCGATGAGCCGTTGGCGGGGGTCGGCGTCAGGGGTGTCGCGGGCGCCGTCCTGGACCCCGTCGCTGGCGCCCGGCGACAGGCGCTGGCCTCCGTCAGCGGCTCCCCTCGCCAGCGCTAGCGCGGCCGGGGTCAGCGCGGTCGCCGGGCCGCGTCGGTCCAGGTCGGCGGCGGCGGCGCGCAACCCCCGCAGACCCAGCCACACCGCCGAGCCCACATCGCCGAGCAGCCAGCCCATGCCGTCGGCGCGGGCGGTGAGGCGATGATCGACGAACAGGCATGCGCCGGCCCCGGTCCCGGCGTGCAACAGCAGGCCGTCCGGCGCGTCGGCGCCCGCGTGGTAGGCGATCTCCAGGTCGGTGACCACCACCGGCTCGCCCGCCCATCCGACCCGGCGCCACGCCGCCCGCGCCTCCCGCGTCAGCTCCGCGATCCCGGCCGCGCCCGCCCCAGCGGCGCCGATGACCGCCGCGATAGGCGCGCCGAGCGTGTGAGGCGTGCCGGGCGCATCGGACGCGGAAGGCCCGGCGCCGCGCGCCAACTCCGCCAAACAGCCGGCGAGCGCGTCGGACAACCGGGCCGCCGACGAGTTCGGGTTCGCGCCTGGCCCAGTGGCGACGCGCGCGCTGACGCCGTCATAGGCGAGCGCGACCGTGGAGGTGCCGCCGACATCCACCCCGAGCACAAGGCCGGGCAGCGGCCACCCGCTGGGCGGTCGGGGTGGACCGGGTCGCGCCCGCATGGGCCGGACCGCCGCGGGCTGCGCCGCCGCGGGCTGCGCCCCGCCGGCCTGCGCCGCCGCGGATCGCGTCCCGCCGGGCTGGCTCGCCGCGGTCACGCGCGGCCCGCCGGAGCGGTCGCGGCGGTGTTAGCCTGCGGTGCGTGTCGCCCCGTCCATGGTCGTCCGAGCCGCCGCAAGGCCGACCTCCGGCGTCCGAACCGGATCAAGGCCGACCTCCGGCGCCTGAGCCACCCCCGAGCCGGCCCTCGTCGCTCGGGTCGCCGCTGCGTGGGGTGCTCGCCGCCGGCGCGCCGGGCGCGCAACTGGTGGCCCTGCAGGACGGCGCCGTGGTGGTGGACGCGGTGGCCGGGGACGCGTTGCGCTGGCGCGACGACGCCGGCGAGCTCGCCGAGCTCGCCGAGGCGGACCGCGAGCGGGTCACCGCCGACACCTGGTTCGACCTGGCCTCGCTCACCAAGCTGTTCACCGCCGCCGTGGTGCTGCGACTGCGTGAGCGGGGCGAGCTCGATCTCGACGAGCCGATCGCGCGGCGCCTGCCCGGCGCCGCCGCTGGCGCGGCCACGCTCCGTCAGCTGCTCACCCACACCGCGGGGCTGCCGGCCACCGACGGCCTGGAGCGGGTGCCGGGAACGGCCGCCGACCGCTGGGCGGCGCTGCGGGCGATCGCCCCGATCGCCGCGCCCGGCGCCGCGCATTGCTACTCGTGTGTCGGCTACCTGCTCGCCGGCGCGATCGTCAAGGCCGTCACCGGCGAGGATCTGGCCACCCACGTCGGTGAGTTGATCACCGGGCCGCTGGGGATGAGCGCGGGGTACCGGCCCGCCGACCCGCGCGCGTGCGCGGCCACCGAGTTCCAGCCCGAGCTGGGTCGGGGCATGGTTCGAGGGGTCGTGCACGACGAGTCGGCCTGGTCGCTCGGCGGGGTGGCGGGGAACGCGGGCCTGTTCGCCAACGCCCGCGCCGTGGCGCGCTTCGCGGAGATGATCAGGCGTGGCGGACTGGACGGCCAGGGGCGGCGGATCCTCGCCGCCGACTCGGTTGCCGAGATGCTGACCCCGCACCCGGCGCCCGGCGCGGCGTACCGACAAGGCATCGGTTTCCGGCTCGGTGATTTCGAGCGCACCGGCTCGGCCACCTCGGTCGGGCACCCCGGGTTCACGGGGACGCTGTTGGTCATCGAGCCGGCGCAGGGGCGCACGCTGGTGCTGCTCAGCAACGCCATCCATCCGCGCCGGGACGCGGTCGACAAGACGGCGGTGTACCGGGCCGCGCTGCGATCGGTCTGGCCGCCGCGCTAGGGCGCGCGCCGCTTGGTCTGGCCGTCCTGCCGGGGCGCGCGCCGGCGGTGACCCGCCCATCGCTGCTCCTCTCCCGGGCCGGCTCGGGTGGTTGGTAAAGTTTCCAACACAGTACGCCCGTGCTACGGAAACTGAGTCACATGATCGTCAATGGCTCGAACGACGCCACCAATGGCCCCCTCGATGGCGCGGCGCTGGCTCAGCGCCCGGGTGGCGCAGCCGCCATGGCCGAGCTGGACCCGAGTTCCGCGGCCCCGCTCACGGTGGTGATCCGCGGCCGCGTGGCCGGTCTGCAACCGGCCATGCGCCGGGTGGGGGAGTACATAGTCGCCCATCCGGCGGATATCGCCGGCATGACTATCTCCGACCTGGCCGGCGCCTGCCACACTTCGGAGACGACGATCGTGCGGTTCTGCCGTGAGATCGGGCTGCGCGGCTACTCCCAGTTCCGGCTCGCGCTCGCCTCGGAGATGGGCGGTCGCAGCCGTGACCAGCTGTGCGAGCCGGACAGCGACATCGTCGAGGGAGACACCTTGGAGACGGTGGTGCGCAAGATCGTCGCGGTGGACCGCCAAGCCGTGGTGCAGACCGGCGAGACGTTGTCGGTGGCCGAGCTGCAAGCGGTGGTGGACGCGGTGGCCGCGGCGCGCCGGATCGAGATCTACGGCGTGGGCGCCTCGTACTTCGTGGCCGCCGACCTCGCCATCAAGCTGCACCGGATCGGCATGGTGTCCTACAGCTCGCCCGACCCGCACGCCAGCCTCGCCTCGGCGGCGCTGATGACCGGCGACGACGTGGCGATCGCGATCTCGCACTCGGGTCTGACCATCGACACCTACGACGCGTTGTCCATCGCCCGGGCCAACGGGGCCGCCACGGTGGCGATCACCAACGCGCCCGGTTCGCCGATCGCGCTCGCCGCGGACCACGTGCTCACCACGGCGGCTCGGGAGACCGCGTTCCGCTCCGGCGCGAACGCCTCCCGCCTGGCCCAGCTGACTGTGGTTGACTGCCTGTTCGTCGGGGTCGCGCAACGCACCTACGCGGACGCGACCCAGGCGCTGCGGGTCACCCGCGACGCTGTCGACGGTCGCCGGCTGCCGGCGCGCCCGACACGCCGCCGCAAGTGAGCGAAAATTGTTACCAAAATGGTTACGTTTCGGGAAACATCTTGACATCGGCTGCGCTTGGTGGAAATCTTGCCAACGCCGGGGTTCCCGTGGCTCGTTGAGGGACCGCAGCCGCGCAACCGACTAGGGACGATCCGGAACGACACCGGACGACGCAAGGGAGTTTCAATGATCAGTAAGAGATGGCGCGTGGTCACGTCGGCCGCCGTCGTCGCGGCGGCCACGCTCATGCTCACTGGCTGCACGGGCTCATCGAACAAGGCCACGACCGCGACTTCGGCCATCAACGCCTCGAGCGCGACCGCGCAGCCGCCGACCACCATCACGGTGTGGACGTTCAACAAGCTGCCCACCGAGGTCAAGGCGATCCAGGACGCGATCGACGCGCTGAAGGTCAAGGACCCTTGGCTGACGGTCAACCTGGTCACCGCCAAGACCAACGACGACTTCACCAAGGCGGTGACCGCCGGCAACCCACCGGACGTGTTCATCTCCTCATCGCCGGACAACGCCGCGAAGTTCTGCTACAACGGCGCGGTCATCGACATGAACCCGCTGGCGCAGAGCGCCGGCTTGGACATCGCGGCCACCTTCCCGCCGTCGGTGCTCAGCTACACCCAGTTCGACGGCAAGCAATGCGCGCTCCCGCTGCTGGTCGATTCCTACGCGCTCTACTACAACAAGGCGATGTTCCAGGCGGCCGGCATCTCCTCGCCGCCGAAGACGCTCTCCGAGCTGACCGCTGACGCCAAGAAGCTGACCGTGAAGAACTCGGACGGCTCGATCAAGGTGTTCGGCCTGGAGCCCCCGACGGTGACCTTCGCGCAGAACGACAACTGGTTCATCGGCGGATCGACCGGCGCGCAGTTCTACGACGCCAACGGCAAGACCACCTTCGCCTCCGACCCCACCTGGGTCGAGATGCTCAACTGGCAGAAGGACCTGCTGGACTGGTACGGGTCGAAGAACGTCACCGACTTCGTGTCCAAGTACAACGCGCACGAGGACGACGCGCAGAACCCGTTCGAGACTGAAGCGGCGGCCATGGCCTTCGCCGGCGAGTGGCACATCGGCGAGATCGCCGACAACACCCCCAACCTGGACTACGGCACCGCGCCGGTCCCGGTCCCGGACTCCAAGGCGTCCATCTACGGCGCGGGCTCGGTGCTGGGCACCGTGGTCTACATCTCCAGCAAGTCCAACCAGCAGGCGGCGGCGTTCCTGGCGGTCCAGCAGCTGACCACCGACACCGACTTCCTCACCACGTTCGCCACCCAGATGTCCAACATCCCGACCACCTTCGACTCGCTCCAAGCCTGGACCGGGGCCACCGATGACCACTGGAAGGCGTACGTGGACATCGCCGCCAACCCGAACTCCTACTACAAGACGCTGACCCCGGCCGGGGTGGAGGACCATGACGACTTCATGACCTTCATCCAGCAGTGGGAGCAGGGCAAGGTGTCCAACCTCCAAGCCGGGTTGGCCGATGTCGGCACCAAGATCGATCAGCTGAACGCCCAATCCCAGTGACGGTCTGACCGCAGTGACCGTCATTCCCTCGCAGGCCCTTGCCGACCGACCCCGCCAACGGCGGCGGTCGGTCGGCAAGGCCCGATGGTGGCAGGTTCTGCTCTACCTGAGCCCGTTCATCATCGGGCTTTGCGTGTTCACGATCTACCCGCTGATCGCGGCGCTGTACTACTCGTTCACCAATTTCCAGACCGGCTCGTTGCGGCCGGTGCAGTTCGTCGGGCTGCAGAACTATCGCAACCTGTTCGGCGGCGCGGTCTCCACCCTGTTCTGGACCTCGGTGCGCAACACGCTGTGGATGGTCGTCGTGCTGGTGCCGTGCCAGACCATCTGGGCGATGGCGCTGGCGACGCTGATCAACCGTTTCAAGCGGTCGCAGAAGGTGTACCGCACGCTGTTCTACCTGCCGGCCATGGTCCCCATCGTCGCGGCGGCGCTCGGTTTCCTGGTGATGATGGGCTACGACGGCCCGCTCAGCTCGATCTTCAAGGCGGTCGGGCTGGCCATGCCGCACTGGTTCACCGATCCGTCCTGGTCCAAGCCGTCGCTGGCGCTGCTGCGCATGTGGATGGTCGGCAACACCATGGTGATCTTCTCCGCCGCGCTGCTCAACGTGCCCAGGCAGTTGTACGAGGCGGCCGAGCTCGACGGCGCCGGCGCGATCCGCAGGTTCATCACGGTCACCCTGCCCGGCATCTCGCCGGTCATCTATTTCTCCGTGCTCACCGGCGTCATCTACACCTTCCAATACTTCTCCGAGGCCTACGTCGTCTCCGGCGCCGCCAACCAGGCGATGAGCACCAACCAGTTGCTGGGCTACCCGCAGTTCTCGCTGTACTTCTACTCGACCGGGATCTACCAGCAGGGCTTCAGCTACTTCAAGACCGGGGTCGCCTCGGCGATGGCCTGGCTGCTGTTCCTGGTGATTTTCGCGGTGACGATCGTGTTCATCCGCTCCTCCCGACGGCTCATCTACTACGCGGGGGATGACTGATGGTCGCCAAGCTCAACGCCACACGACCGCCGCGGGAGATCGCCCCGGCGGCGCGCAAACGGCGCCGGCCGACCCGTCGCTTCCTGACCGCGGTC
>WQZC01000081.1 GCA_009780925.1 Actinomycetes bacterium
GGCATGCTGATCGCCAGCGCCGATCCCGAAATGATCGACGCCCTGAAGGAAACCAGGAACTACCGCATACCCGAGGACCTGCGGCCGCCACCCGGCGTGTTCGACGCCGCGATTCACCTCAGCCGGGCCACCATCGGCCACGTTGTCCACGCCCTCGCCGAAGCGGTCGGCGTCCCGGACACCGACGATCCCGACGAACTGGTCGCCAGAGCTGAGCGCGCGCTTGCCCGCGCGCCGCGAACAATCGTGCTCGACGCGCTCGACGAGAGCCAAGACCCGTTCGTGATCGCGCCGCTGCTGCGCCGCCTCGCCCCACTGTCCGGGCTACGGATGCTGGTCGGCACTCGCCAATCGCTGCACGAGGATCCGGATCGCCCGGAGCCCGAAAACAACGAGCTGTTGGTGGCCCTCGGCAGCACCACAATGCCCGAGACCGTGCGCCAACTTCGGTTGCGCCGGGAAGAGGCGTCGATCCGCAACTACGCCGCAAGCCGTCTGGTCGAGCCCCCGGGAGACCAGGTTCCGGCCGACCGGATTGACAAAGTGGCGATGCGGATCGCCGACCGCGACCAGCCCTTCCTGTTCGCTCGGCTGGCGGTGACCGAACTACTCGCCGACCCGACTCTGTTCGACTCCGAGCCACGGCTGAGCGAGTTGCTGGCTCACGGCCACTCCGGGATCTTCGCCCACGCGATCGCTCGGCTGCGGGCGACCGACCCGAGGGCGGAGACGCTGCTGCACGCCTTGGCCTACGCCCACGGCAACGGGATGCCCCAGACCGGCCGGGTCTGGGAGACCGCCGCCAGCGCGATCAGCGGGCTGACGATCGGGACCGCCAGCATCGCGAAGACCCGAGCCGCCGCCGGGGCATACATCATGCAGGGCTCCGAGTTCGGCCACACCGTCTACCGGCTCGCGCACCGCACCTTCGTCGACCATTATCGCAACACCGACCGCAACGCCGACAGATCAGAGTGAACGGAGTGGTCGAGTGAGCGACGTGCCCCAGGGTTCGGGTGCGCCGCCGCGCCACGGCCTAGGCCTCGGGCTGCTGATCACCCTGGCCGCGCTGGCCGCGTTCGGCCCGCTGTCACTGGACGTCTACCTGCCCTCGCTACCGCGCATCGCCGACCAGTTCGGCGCCAGCGACGGCGCCACCGCGCTGAGCGTGTCGGGCTGCATGGTCGGGCTGGCAGTCGGACAGTTGGTGGCCGGCCCGCTGTCCGACCGGTTCGGCCGGCGGCGCCCGCTGCTGATCGGGCTGATCGCGTTCATGGTCGCGTCTGTGTTGTGCGCGGTGGCGCCGAGCCTGTGGTTCCTGATCGTGGTCCGGGTGGCGCAGGGGCTGGCCGGGGCGACCGGGCTGGTGATCGGCCGGGCGGTGGTGCGCGACCTCGCGCCCGCCGGCCAGCTGGCGTACATCTTCTCGATCCTCGCGCTGGTGGGCGGCATCGCGCCTGTGGTCGCGCCGCTGCTCGGCGCGGCGCTGCTGCGCGTGATGCCCTGGCGCGGAGTGTTCGGGGTGCTCGCCGCGATCGCCGCCGCCATCACCGCGCTGGTGCTGGTCTTCCTGCGCGAGTCGCTGCCGCCGGAGCGCCGCCACGCCGGCGGCTTGCGCGCGGTGCGCGCGTCCCTCTCCACGCTGGCCCGTGACCGCGCGTTCGTCGGGGCGATGTTTGTGGTCGGCTTTGGCAGCGCGGCGATGTTCACCTACATCTCGTTGAGCAGTTTCGTTTTGCAGGACCACTACGGGCTCAGCGCCACCGGGTTCAGCGCGGTGTTCGCCGGCAACGGTATCGCGCTGGCGATGGCCGGCTGGGTCAACGCCGTCGCGGTGCGCCGGATGGGCGTCGCGCCTCGGACCATGATTGGCGTCGCGGTGGCGATCATGCTGGTCGCGGACGCGGCGCTGATCACTGCCGCCGTCGGCGGGCTCGCGCTGTGGCTGCTGCTTGCCGCGCTGTTCGTCGCCATCGGCGTCACCGGCCTGATCTTCCCCAACGGCTCCGCGATCGGCCTGGCCGGGCACGGCAGCCACGCCGGCACGGCGTCGGCGCTGCTGGGCGCGCTCCAATTCGTGTTCGGCGCCACCGCTGGGCCGGTGGCGTCATCGTTCGGGGTGTCGGCCACCTCGATGGCGGTGGCGATGACGGCATGGGCGTGCCTGGCCGGCGCGATCTGGCTACCGCTGCTGCGCCGCCAACCGCGATGACGAACGCGCCGCCCGCTGTTGGAACCCTTACTCGCGCACCGCGCCGAGGCCGAGCCCGGACAGCAGGTGCCGCTGCGCGAAGGCGATGACCAGCGCGATCGGCACCAATGAGATCACGCTCGACGCCGCGATCGCGCCCCAAAGGATCTGCTTGTCGGTCTGGAACGACGCGATCGTCACGGGCAGCGTCACGAGGTTGTTTCCCGCCAACACCAGTATGAACAGGAACTCGTTCCAGATGAGGATGAACGTGACCACCGCGCTCGCCGCGAGGCCCGGTCGGGCGATGGGGATGATCACCTGACCAAACACTCGCAAGAACCCGGCCCCATCCACCCGCGCCGCCTCATCGAGCGATCGCGGAATCGCGTTGAAGATCCGATGCATGATCAGCGTCGACAACGGCACCTGGAAGGCGGTGAGCGCGAGCACGAGACCGAGCATGGTGTCCAGCAGATTGAGCTCGCGATAAATGTAGAAAGTGGGGATCACAATCGCGAACGACGGCACGAGCCGGCTTATCGCGAACACGAACGTGATCTGAATGCCGCCCCGCACCCGATAACGCGAGAGCGCATAGGCGCTCATCGCCCCGAAGAGCACGCACAGGGCCGTGGCGATCACCGTCAGCTCAACGCTGTTGATCAGCGACGCCCGAAACGACGGGTCCGTGAACAGCTGCGTGTAGTTGTCCAGCCGCGGGCGAAAGATCCATCTGGTCGGCGTGTGATAGGCGCTGGAATTGCTTTGGAAGGATATCGCCAGGAGCCAGGCCACCGGGAACAGACAGCTCACCGCCAGCACGACCGCGACGACGGCGTTCCCGACGCCGCTCAACGTTCTAGTCAGCGGGCGCATCGGAGGCTCCCATCCGCCAGAACCGGCGCTGCCGAGTGATGACCAGTCCGATGAAACCCAGCGCCGAGAGGAATATCACGATCATCGTCACGGCGGCTGACGTCTGCCCGATCAAGAACTGGCTGAACCCGAACTGGTACAGGTACAGGTTGATGACCGAGGTCATTCTTCCCGGACCGCCGGCGGTCAACACATAGACCTCGTCGAAGAGCTGAATGGCGTCCATCGCGCGCAGCACCAGAACCGCCCCCAGGATCGGCCACAGCTCGGGCAGCACGATGTATCGGAACCGGGCCAAGGCGCCCGCGCCATCGACCATGGCGGCTTCCACGGGCTCTTTCGGCAGGCCGACGAGCCCGGCCAGGCACAGCAGCGCCACGAATGGCGTGGTGTGCCAGACCTCGAGCACCACCACCGCCCACCGCACCGTGGCGGGATCGGTGATCCAGGCGTGCGACCCGATGCCCAGGAATCCAAGATAGTAGTTCAGCTGCCCGAATTCGGAGCTGTAGAACATTCGGAAGAAATTTCCGATGACCACGGGCACCAGCAGATATGGCAGCAGAGACACCGACCGGAACGGTTTGGTGAACCACTTGGACTGGTTCAGCCACAACGCGATGGCGACGCCCAGCACCATTTCGAGCGCGAGCGCCGGGCCGATTATCTGCGCAGTGGTGGTGATGGCCGACCAGAAATCGGTGGAGGAGAGGACGGTCTCATAATTGGCCAGGCCGACGGAATGCAACGGCTGGTTCGCGGCGCCGGACAGGTTCTCGTTGGTGAAACTGAGCACCAGCGCCACGATCATCGGTCCGACGCGCAAGCCGACGATCAGCAGCACCGCCGGCACCAGCAAGATGGCCGGCGCGAACCGCTCCAGGCGCGACCCGCGTCCGCGCCGGCGTGGCTCGCGCGCCAGAATCGTCCTCTCCACCACAGTCGTCAAGGCCGGCTAACCTTCCTTGGCGATTTCCGCGTCCAGGCGTTGTGAGGCCTGCGTCACACCCTGTTGCAGCGAGGTCTGTCCGCTGAGCGCCGCCGAGAGCGGCGGGGACATCGCAGCCTCCCAGTTGACCCAGTTCACGGTTCTCGGGAAGAAGATCGAGTTCTCGTAGTTGGTCAGCGCGGCCGTGAAGTACGGGAACTTCTCCTGATTCGCCGGATCGCTCAGCACCGAGATCCGGTTCGCGGACCCGCCGTTCGCCAGGCCGACCTGCTGCTGCTCGGCCGACGTCGCCCAGGCGATGAAGTCGAACGCGTCCTGCTGATGGGTCGACTTGGCGGAGACGCCAAGGGCCCAGCCGCCCAGGTTCGGCGTGCTCTTGCCGGTTGGGCCGGCCGGCAACGCCGCGAAGCCCACCTTGCCCTTCACCTGCGAGGTGTCTGAGATCAGCGCGTCCGAGGTGTCGGAGAAATTGATCATCATCGCCGCCTTGCCCTCGGAGAACTCCGCCGCGGCCGCCGGCCAGTCATCTGACAGCGCGTCGCCCGGAGCCGACTTGAGCACCTTGCTCCACACTTCCAGCGCTTGCACCGCCTGCGGCGAATCCATCGCGCTGCTCTTGCCGTCCGTCGTTATCTCGGCGCCGTATGACCAGGCGATGCTCCAGTACTCATCGAGCAGCGGGTCGTCGCGTTTGCCGATGAATGTCGTGCCCGCGATCCCGGTCTTCTCTTTGAGAGTGGCCGCGGCCGCCGCGTACTCCTCCCAGGTCGTCGGCACCGACACGCCCGCCTGCTGCAGCAGATCGGTGCGGTAGTAGAGCATGTACACCGCTCCGAACCAGGGCAGGGCGTACTGGTTGCCGTCCACGGTGCCCCAGTCGACATAGGCCTTGATGTAGTCGCCCATGTCGATGGTGCTGGCCGCGTTCGCGGCCATGTCGTTCAGCGAGACCAGGTAGCCGCTGTTGACGTATTGCTGCAGCCAGGAGTAGTCCAAGCCGATGACGTCATAGGTGTTCTTGCCGGAGCTGAAGCTCAGCACCGTGCGCTGCCGGGTCGGGTCGTAATCGAACAGGTCGACCTGAACCTTGGTCTTGTGCGACTTGTTCCAGGTGGCGGCGGCGTCCGCCAGCGCCGTGCCCGGGCCGCCGGTCTGCGCGATGACCCGGATGGTGTTGCTCCCACCGCTGTTCGCGGACGCCGAGCAGCCGGTGATCGTGGCCCCGACCAGCGCCGCGGCCAGCGCGACGACGAGGACCCGGGCGCGTGTGGAGATTCTTCTACTCATGGGTTCCCTCTCTCTACAGTGAATCCGAGATGGGCGCCGCCACTCACCGGGATCAGCGTCCCGGTCATGTAGCTGCCGCCCTCGCTTACCAGGAAGGCCGCGACCGCCGCGACCTCTTCGGGTTCGGCCACCCGGCCGAGCGGGGTCGTGCTCTCGTATTCCGCGAACACTTGTTCGGGAGTGCGGCCACGAATCTGCGATTCCCACTCCAGTTCCCGTGTCTCCATCGGGGTGCGCACATACATCGGGCAGATCCCATTGATTCGTATGTCGCGCGCGGCGAGCTCTGGGGTGACCGCTTCGATCAGCCCGGAAACAGCGAACTTGGAGGCACAGTACGCGGACAGATACGGCGCGCCGCGCAAGCCGCCCATTGAGTCGATCACCACAATGGACCCGCCTGGGCGCACCACCGGAACCAGTTCCCGCAGGCAATTGAACACGCCGAAGGCGTTCACATCCATTTGGAAGTGCCAGTCCTCGTCGGTGGTCTCCAACAATGGCGCCATTCGCGACACCCCGGCCGCCAATACCACGGCGTCGACCGGCCCGGGCAATCGCCGCACCGCCGCCGCGACTGATTCTCGACTGGTCACATCGACCGGTGGAACATCTGCCTGGTCCCACCCGGCGACGGTCATGCCTAAGTCAGCCAGCGCCTGCTGGCAAGCGGCGCCGATGCCACTCGCCGAGCCAGTGACAATTGCAACCTTTTCCATATAGAGGGCTCCTACTCAGTTGACGATTGTTGGGTGTTTGACGCAATTGACCGGCCGCGCCGTGGCGGATCAGCGCCCGTTTGCCGGAAGCCACCGAGGTGGGAGCATGTTTGCGCGGCCCATGACGCGCCCTCCGACATCGCGGCCGCGAGCGCACCGGACCGGAGGAGAGCCGCGACGAACCCGGCGATGAAACTGTCACCGGCGCCAGTGGTGTCGACCACGGCGACGGGGACTATCCCCTGGTGGACACTGCCGCCTTCCGCGCGGTAGGCCGTGGAACCGTCCGCGCCATGCGTCACCACGGCCAGTTGCGCACCACCCGCCAGCGCTCTGCTCGCGACCGACGGCGCGCTGATGACATCGCCGGACACGAATGCGACCGCTAGCTCCCGATAGCCGGAGGACACGCTGCAGTCCTGGCCCATCCGTAGCGTTGGGCTCATCGCGCGCAGGCGGCGACGCAGCTCATCGGCGCGCGGCAGCATTCCGATCTGGATCCAGTCCGCATCCGCGATGCGCGCCATCGCCGCTTCGCTGGGGAAGTATTCCGCGGTGACCCCGAAATGCTCCTCCTCCATGTGTCGATCCCCGAAGTCGTCCACCCTGATGACCGTCAGCGCCGACTCCCCTGGATAAGTGACCAGTCCTTCGATATCGACGCCCCGGACGCTCAGCGCGTCACGAATGCGCTCCCCCTCTTGATCGGGGCCGACCGCGCCGAAGTAGTGGACCGCGAACCCGTGCTCGGCGAGCTGAACCGCGACGTTGACCGCGTTTCCCCCCACATAATCCCCCCCGGCTGGCCCGACGTACCGGTCGATCGTGTTGTCGCCAATCACAGCCACAGTCGGACGAGTCATCTGGATCAGTACTCGGTCCGCCGATAGTAGCGGCGGGTGGTCAGTGGGTGGTCGCGCAAGACCTCAAGATGCGCGCTGAGCCGTTCCAGCAGGGTGGCGAGGATCACGGGGGAGATCAGGGCCCTGGTTTCCGCGGATATGCCGGGCAGGTCAACCGTCGCGGCATCCAGCACCCGCACCCGATCGGTGTAGCGCGTGGCGAACCGTTCGACCCGATCCGCCAGCGGCCGGCACGCGTCCTCGCCCTTGAAGACAAAGACGCTGACACCGGGCTCCACCAGTTCCAATGTGCCGTGGAAGAAGTCGGCCGCGTGCACCGGCCGGGTGCGGATCCACTGCATTTCCTCCAGGATGCACATGCCGTAGTAGTAGGCCTCCGGCCACACCGAGCCCGCCCCGGTGAATATGTGATAATCCTCGTTCTTGATGGTTTCGGCGAGACGCGCGGCGGTGTCCTCAAAAGCTGCCTTCGCGTCCACCAGCAGCCTCGGCAACCGCTGCAATTCGGCGACCGTCTTCTCGAAACCCGGATACTCGCCTCGGGCCGCCATGACCGACAAGGCGATCAGCAGGTGCTGCAGATAAAACGACTCGGAGGAGGTGTCATCCTCCGCGAAGTTCGTGAAGTTGTGGTCGGTTTCCCGGGCCAGCGGGGTGTCGGCGTGTCCCGTCAACGAAATGGTGCGCGCTCCGCGCGGCTTCAGGAATGAGAGCACCGCGACGCTCTCCTTGGTGGTCCCGGAAAGCGACGGAATAACCACCAGCGCCTTCTCATCCAAGCCGGCCGGGGGGTCAAGGACGACTTCCGCCGGGTAGCGCGCACTGGTCGGGATGGTCGACCGCTGGAGCAACAAATCAACTGCGGGAAGGGCCAGCAGCTGCACTCCACCGGTGCCCATGAAATACAGGCGCTCGACGCCATCGGAGAGCAGTTTGCCGATCAGCGCGCGAAGATCACCGGCCATCGCGACCGCGCCTTCCTGGATACCGACGAATCGGCCTTCATCGAAGTTGAGCATCGAGGTCCTTCCTGTTCGCTGGCGCGCGAACGCCACTGGGGCGCGCGCGCCTGGCCCAGAGCGCGTCACCGCGCCTGGGAGCCGGCAGTTTGTCAATGACCTGAGATCGATCTCATACGGGACGCTAGCACGCCGCCCAACCCTTGGCAACCCCCTTTACCAGACCGTTACCTTGGTCGAGGCCGGGCGCAGACCCTGACTGGCGGGTCGGCCCCGACCCCGGACGCGACACGCGTGCTGGCGGGTCGGCCTCTACCCCGTGCACGACGCCCGGGCTGGCCGGATCAGTCGGAGCCGGATCAGTCCGAGGCGGATCAGTCCGGCGCGGACACCGAACCGCGCGCGACCAGTCGGGTCGGGAACCGCATCTGTCGCGGCTTGCTGTCGTCGCCGCCGAGACGCTGCAGCAACATCTTCGCCACCAACGGGCCGATGTCAGCGATCGGCTGCTCGACCACGGTTATCTGCGGATCGGTGAACGTAGCAAGATCAAAATCATCGAAACCGATGAGCGACACATCACGAGGGATGGTCAGCCCCATCGACCGAAGCCCGAGCAACGCCCCCTGGGTCATGAGGCTGTCGACCGTGAACAATGCCGTGGGCCGGATCCGTCGGCTGAACAATCGGATGGTCGCCTCGATGGCATGCTCCACAGTCGACCGGGAGACGCTGACCAACGACTCGTCCAGCGCGATGCCGTGCGAGGCCAACGAGTTCTGATACCCGGCGAACCGCTCCTGCGCGGTGAAGATCTTCGAGTCGTCCCGAAGCAGGCCGATCCGGCGGTGGCCGTTCGCGACCAGATAGTCGACCGCCTCCCGCGCGCCGCCCTCGTTGTCGACGACCACGCTGTCGGAGCGGACGCCCTTCACCACCCGGTCGATGAGCACCACAGGCCGGCCCTCGCGCACCAGTTGGGCGATGTGCTGGCTGTCGGTGGTGGAGGCCGGGGCCAGAACAAACCCACGAATGCTCAACGAACGCAGGCTCTCCAGCAGCTCCTTTTCCTGCTCGACGTCTTCCTGGCTGCTGGCGATGACCACGTTGTACCGCTGCTTGCGCAATTCCGCGTCGAGATCGCGGGCGATTCGGGCGAAGAACGGGTTCTGGATGTCGCCCGGAACGAACCCGACAATGGGCAGCTGGCCACTTCGCAAAGCTTGAGCCACCAGGTTGGTCTGGTACCCGAGCCGCTCCGCGGCCTCCCGCACCCGGGTCGCGGTTTCGTCGCCGACATACCCGTAGCTATTGAGCGCCCGGGCCGCCGTGGCCCGGGAGACGTGAGCGGCCGCGGCGACGTCCTTGAGCGTGACCGCCTTTCCTGTCACCACCGCTCCTTCTCCTAGGCGCCACCGGTGATTGTGGCAGACAACCCATCCGGCGACGGATCACCGGGCCATCTCGCGAGACCCAGATGAGAACGATTTTTCACTTACTTTGACCGCCGACTCACAGACCGCGCGCTCAGCGCAGATCGAAGCGGTGCCGCTCCACCGCAACCGGCACCGACTCCCCGTGTTCCAGCCTGCGCAACTGGATGGCGCGGGCGCGCAGCCACCAGCGCAACATCTGCGCGGTGCCGAAAAGTTGCACCGCCAGCACGAAGGAGAACGCCACCCGGTAGGCCGACGCGCTGGTGGACCCGGCCACATCCAGCGCGATCCCGACCGCCAGTGAGGCGATGACTGCCGAGCTGAACCCGGCGACGTTCACCACCCCGGTGGCTGTGCCGACCACGGCCGGGTCGTTGTAGTCGCGCACCAGGGCGAAACCAACCGCGGAGACCGGAGCCCCGACCGAGGTGGCGCAGGCGACGATCGCGATGATCAGGTGCCCGCTCGCGCCGAGCAACAGCACCGCCCAGCCACCGATCGTGGCCAGACAGCAGAACATCACCATTGGGACCCGGCTGGCCGGCCAGCGGCTCATCACCAGCCCGATGGGCGGGCCGACCGAGATCGAGACCAGGACCGAGCCAAGCAGCACCGCGCTGGCGGCGTTCGAACTGAACCCATTCGCCTCCAGATACGGCACTCCCCACAGCATCGCGAACGTGGTGGTGGTGCTCATCCCCGAGAAATGGACCCAGAACCCGACTCGGGTACCTGGGGTTCGCCACGCCGCGCGCACCCGGCGCAGCACCCGGCCCATCGGCGCGCGCAACGCGACGATCGAGCGCGGCATCGCGGTCACCGGCTCGTTGCCCGGCAACACGAACCACACCAGCGCGCCGGTGACGATCGACAACGCGCTAGCGCTGAGGAAGGTCACCACCCAGCCGGCCCCGTGCAGCAGCAGCGACAGCGGCATGGTGGCCGCGACGTTGCCGATCGAGCCGAGCATGCCAGTCACCGCGACCACGATCGGGAACTGCCGCGAGGAGAACCGGGGGGCCGCGAACCGCAGCACGCTGATGTAGGTCAGCGCGTCACCGCAGCCGAGCACGGCCCGAGCGAGCAGCGCCACCGGGTAGTCCGGCGCGACCGCGAACACCAGCTGCGCGAACGCCATGATGCCCGCCGCCGCCAGCAGCAGCCGACGCGGCCCGTACCGGTCGACGAGCACCCCAGTCGGCACCTGCATCGCCGCGTAGACGCCGAGCTGGATGCAGATGAACACCGACAGCTGCGCTGGCGTGATGGCGAACCGGTGTTGCGCCGCCAGTCCGGCGACACCGAGCGTTGACCGGTGGAACATGGCCGCCAGGTACACGGTCACCGCGACCAGCCAGCCCCGCACCGCCGCCGATTGGCCCCGCCAGGACGCGGGCGCCTCACCAACCCGCGCGCCAAGGGTTGAACCCGCGCTCGTCGGCGCCGCGCCAGCCCGCGCGCCGGGGGCCGAACCCGCGCCGGTCAGAGCCCCGGCGTCTGCGGCCTCGCTGTGCGCCACCCCGGCGTTCAGGGCAGCGCC
>WQZC01000082.1 GCA_009780925.1 Actinomycetes bacterium
CTGCGCGTCGCGAGCTGAGCACGACCAACATCCGGGAGCGCGCCCGACGCCGCGCGCGGGGGTAAGGTGCGGGCCGTGGGTGACAGCGTGGTCGACCCCTGCCGAGTCCGGGGCCTGGGGCGCAACCAGGACGCCTTCGAGAAGTTCTCGGCGATGGTCGAGCTGCCGCTGCTGGTGATCACGGTCTTGTGGCTGCCGGTGTTGATCGTGCCGTTGCTGACTCCGATGCACGGTTCGGTCGCCGACTCCATGGCGGTGATCGACTACATGGTGTGGGCGCTGTTCGGCCTGGAATACCTGATCAAGCTCTACCTCGTGCCAGGTCGCTGGAAGTTCTTCCGCACCCATCTGCTCGACCTGCTGATCGTCGCGGTGCCGTTCTTCCGTCCGCTGCGGATCGGCCGCCTGGTCCGGCTGTCGCGATTGGTCCGTCTGGGGCGGGTCGGCATCGTGGCCGGTCGGGCGCTTGGCCGGGGCAAGTCGGCGATGACGCACAAGGGCCTGCATTTCGTGCTGCTCGCCGCCGTGATCATCGTGTTCGCGTGCGCGGCGGTGGTGACCGCGATGGAGCGCAGCGCTCCCGGGTCCAGCATCCACAACTTCGGCGAGGGCCTGTGGTGGGCCGTCGTCACGGTGGCCACCGTTGGCTACGGGGACCGCACTCCAACCACGCCCGTCGGGCAGGGCGTGGCGGTGTTCCTGATGATGGCCGGCATCGGCCTGCTCGGCGTGCTCACCGCGACCGTCGCCAGTTACTTCGTCGGCCAAGACATCGACAAGACCCAGATCGAGCGCGATGAGTGGCTCAAGGAGCTGGCCGCAGCCAAGGCCGAGCGGGACGGGCTTGCCGACCGGCTCGACCGGCTATCCGCGCAAATGGAGGAGTTGCTGCGTCGCGCGGCAGCCGATCCGGCCGCCGGTCCCGGCCCGCCGACGGTCGATGCCGTCCCGCCAGGGTCCGCCGCGCCGCAGACCTGATCTTTGGGCGTCGAACCGGTCTCGCCGCGTGGTGTGGATGGGTCGGCGCGATTTCGCGCTGGTGCAAGCGCAAGCGTCGATCGATGGCACAATGGGCGGCAACGAGAAGCGGCAGTTGAGTCATGGGAGGGATCGGCGCGATGACCCGTGCCCCGGAGCCCATCAGTGAGCTGTTGCCCGATTTGCTCGACCTTGATGCGCTGCTTCGTGGCGTGCCGCCGTTGCTGACTCCGGGTGATTGGGCCGAACCGCAGCTTTTCCCTGACCAAGCCGAGTTTGACGAATTCCTGGCCTGGGTGCGTCGCACGCGTGACCAGGACCTGCCCTGATCACCGGAGGCCGGTCGTGGCTCGGATAGTGCTGGACACCGATGTCTCATCATTGTTGTTCAAGGGCGCGCTGCCGCCGTCGTTGTTCGCGCGACTAGCCGGCCACCAATTGTTGCTCACCTGGGTCAGTTATGGAGAACTGAACCGCTGGCCAAACGCTCGCAGTTGGGGGAACCCACGGCGCGCCGCGTTGGACGCCTGGCTCGCCAGCAGGCCGGTGCTTCCCGGCACGACCGGGGTGGGCCGAAAGTGGGGTGAGATTGTCGCTCACGCCGATCGGCGTGGACGGCCCCGTCCGGTGAATGATTCGTGGATCGCCGCTTGTTGTCTGGCCTACGGCCTGCCGCTCGCGACACTCAACGTGGCTGACTTCCAAGACTTCGCTGACCACGAAGGGCTCCGACTCGTCACCGCCTGACCGACGGAGAGCCTGGCCGCTGAGCTGGTATCGCCGAACAGCTGTGGAGCTCTTGGTCCGGCTGGCTTGGTCCGGCCGGCCTGGGCGGGAGCGCTAGGCGGCCCCGCCGGCGCCCGCGGCGAGGGCTTCCCAGGCGGCGCGGACGTGGCGGGCCTGGGTCTGTGGCGAGCCGATGGCCATGCGCAGCGCGAACTGGCCGTTCACCGAGGTGTGTGTCAGGTACGCCTGGCCCGAGTCGTTGACCCGGTCCATCAGGGCGCGCGTCGCGTCGTCGCCGGCGCGCAGATGGAAGGTGACCAGCGCGAGCCGGTGCGGGGCGAGCAGCTCGAAGCGCTCGTCGGCGGCCACCCAGGAGGCGAACTGCTGGGCCAGCGCCACGTGCCCGCGGATGTGCTCGCGCAACCCCTCCGCGCCGTACCAGCGCAGCACCGCCCACAGCTTGAGCGCGCGGAACCGCCGGCCCAACTGCACATGCCAGTCGCGGTAGTCGATCACCGCGCCGGATTCGGTCGCGGCGTTGCGCAGATACTCCGGCAGGATCGACAGCGCCCCGACCAGCGCGGACCGGTCGGCCACCCAGAAGGTGTCGCAGTCGAAGTTGGTCAAAAGCCACTTGTGCGGGTTGGTGGCGAACGAGTCGACCAGCTCCAGCCCGTCGGTGAGCCAGGCGAACTCCGGGCAGACGGCGGCCACCCCGGCCCACGCGCCGTCCACGTGCGCCCAGGCCCCGTGCTCGTGGGCGATGGCGGCCAGCTCGCGCACCGGGTCGATCGCGCCGGTCCCGGTCGCCCCGATCGAGGCGACCACCAGCGCCGGGGTGATCCCGGCGGCCACGTCCGCTTCGATCAGCTCGCGCAGATGCTCGGGCCGCGCCGCGTGCTCGGCGTCGGTGGACAGCTTGCGCAGCGCGTCCGAGCCCAGCCCGGCCACCCGGCACGCCTTCTCCACCGACGAGTGGGTCTGCGCCGAGGTGTAGACGGCGAACCGCCCAGCCGCGACGCCCTCGCGCTCGGTGCGCCCGCCGCTGGCCCGGTGCAGCGCCGCCAGCACCGCGACCAGCGCCGCGTCCGACGCGCTGTGCTGGATCACTCCGCCACCGGGGCCGTCGGAGCGGAACGCGGTGGGCAGGCCCAGCAGCCGGGCGAACCAGTCCAGCACGTGCGTCTCTAGCTCGGTGGCCGCCGGCGAGGTGGCCCAGATCATGCCCTGCACGCCGAGCCCGGAGGCCAGCAGATCGCCCAGGATGGCCGGCCCGGAGGTGTTGGACGGGAAGAACGCGAAGAACGACGGGTGCTGCCAGTGCGTGATCCCCGGCATGATCACCTCGTCCAGGTCGCGCAGCACGTCCTCGAACGGCTCGCCGCGCTCGGGCGGCTCGGCCGGCAGCGCGGCGCGGATCTCGCCCGGCTTGACCTGCGAGAGCACCGGGAACGACTCGAGCCGGGAGTAGTAGTCGGCGATCCAGTCGATGGCGGCGTGCCCGTGCCGACGGAACTCCTCCGGGGTCATGTGTGCGGTCATGGCTGCGATTGTGGCACTGGCCGGGGTTGGGCGCGGCGCGCGTGTCCGGGCACGCAACCATCAGCACAACCGCCGTATCATACAAATGATGTATGATCAAGCTTGTCGTGCCAGCTTTCGTGCCGGCCCGCGTGCCTGTCTTGGTTCGGTCTTGGTTCGCTCTTCGGGAGGGACTCGTGTTCGTCGGTCGGAACGCCCCGTTGGCCGACCTGCGCGCGCACCTGGACGCGGCGCGCGCGTCCGGCCGAGGGCGGATGATCGCGATCCGGGGCCGGCGCCAGGTCGGTAAGTCGGCGGTGGTCGAGCGCTTCGCCGAGCTGTCGGGCTTGCCCTACGCCTTCGCCACCGGGGTGCAAGGGGCCTCGGGGCGCGATCAGCTGCAGGCCCTGGCGTCAGCGGCGCGGCAGTCGCGGGTGCCGCTGCTGGACGCCGACGCGCTGTTCGCCAGGGCTCCGGCGTCGTGGCGGGACGCGTTCGGCGCGCTGGAGCTGGTGGCCCGGCAGGGGCCGGTCATCGTGGTGCTCGACGAGTTCCCCTGGATGGCCCAAGCCGACCCGGCCCTGGAGTCGGTGTTGCAGGCGGCTTGGGATCGCGCCCTGGAGAAACTGCCCGTGCTCCTGATCCTCATCGGGTCGGACGTGACCATGATGGAGCGCCTGGCCAGCCACGGCCGACCGCTGTTCGGCCGGCTGCGACCGCTGGTGGTGGAGCCGCTGAACCTGGGCGAGGTCGCCGAGCTGTTCGCGGGATGGTCGGCGGCGCAGGTGGTCGACGCGCACCTCGTGGTCGGCGGCTTCCCCCGGTTGCTGACCGACCTCGCGGAGTCGTCGTCGGGCGTCGAAGCGTTCGTCCGGGCATCGCTGCGCGACCCGTTCAGCCCGCTGCTGGCCACCGGGCGGCTGATCATGGACGCCGAGTTCCCGAACCCGGTGATGGCGGCGCGGCTGCTGTCCGCGATCGGCGCGGACGACCGTGGGCATCCGCGGTTCACCGACCTGGTTCCGGAGGCGACCGATCCCGCCGAGCGCAAGGCGGCTGAGACGGCGACCACCAGGGCGCTCGCCCTGCTCAGCGGGCCGAAACGGTTGATCGAGCAGGAGACGCCGGCTTGGGCTCCGGCTACCTCGAGGCTGCGCCGCTACCGGGTCACCGACCCCTACCTGAGGTTCTGGTTCCGGTACGTGAACGGCTGGGCCGAGCTGGTCGAGCGCGGCCGCGCCGATCTGGCCATCGACCATTTCGACCGCGACTGGACCAGCTGGCGGGGCCGCGCGGTTGAGCCGCTGGCGCGCCAGAGCCTGCTGCGGCTGGCCGGGGCGCGGGAGGACCTGCGCGAGATCCGCCAGGTGTCGCCCTGGTGGAGCCGGGACGGCCAGACAGAAGTCGACGCGGTGGCGATGGACGCCGCCCGGAGCGTGCTGGTGGGGACCATCAAATGGCGCGCCAACCAGGGCGTCACCGCGCGCGACATGACCCAGCTGGCGCAGGCGCTGGCGCGGGTCCCGCGCGCCGACGGCGCGCGCCTGGCCGCGATTTGCCGCCAGGGCCGGCGCCCCGCCGGGGCCGACCTGGTGTTCACCGCCGAGGATCTGGTCGGCGCGTGGCGCTAGCAGGACGCGCGCTTAGCTGTCCGTTGAGGTGAGCGAGGCGGGGGCTCGTGGCGCTGGCAGGCCTTGCGTGTGGCTGTCCGTTGAGCCGAGCGAGGCGGGGGCTCGTGGCGCTGGCAGGCCTTGCGTGTGGCTGTCCGTTGAGCCGAGCGAGGCGGGGGATCGTGGCGCCAGCAGGACGCGTGCTTGGCCGTCCCTTGGGCTGGCGGGGTTGGGGACGCGCGATGCCGCCGGCGGCGCCGCCCGGGTTCCGTACCCTTGGCGGGGAACGAAGCGGGCAATGCGATCAGCGAGCCAGGAGGCGCCGTGCGGCTGACGGAGTTTTGGTCACGGATGAACGACCGGTTCGGGGCGGACTACGCGAGCAGCGTGGCCGCCGACTATCGGCTGTCGTCGCTGGGCGGCACCGTGAACGAGGCGCTGGCGAGCGGCGTGGACGCCAAAGATGTCTGGCGGGCGCTATGCGCCGAGTTCGACATGCCCGTCCATCCGGCCGAGCAGCCGGCGCGTCGGGCCGGCGGGGCGGCGCCGAGCCGCGCCCGTCGCGCCACCCGGCCGGCCCGCTGACCGCTTGACGGGTCGCGCCGGAGCGCCTGGCGCGTTCGTGGTGCCGCCTGGCGCGTTCGTGGTGCCGCCTGGCGGGTTCGTGGTGCCGCCTGGCGGGTCGCGGTGGTTTCGCGGGGTTGGGGCGGCGTTTCGCGGGGTTGGGGCCGCGGTTCGGCGTGTTGCGGCGGCTGGTACTTGACTCGAACGTCTGTTCGGATAATGCTGTAGTACGTGCGCGCGTCTCCACAACCTGGCGCCGAGGGCCGAAAAATGTCGGCGCTCGGATCTACGGTCTTGGTACAGCGTCGCTCAGCACGCTCGTCCGACCGCTCCGACCGCAGTAAGAGGTGGCTCGATGCCCGCAGCATATGACCGTGACAAGGCGCTGGACATCGCCTTGGCGCAGATCGACAAGCAGTTCGGCAAGGGTTCGGTGATGCGCCTCGGCGAGCGCGCCATCACGCCCATCGGGGTGATCCCGACCGGATCCATAGCCCTGGACATCGCCTTGGGCATCGGTGGCCTGCCGCGCGGCCGGGTGGTGGAGATCTACGGCCCGGAGAGCTCGGGCAAGACGACGGTCGCGTTGCACGCCGTGGCCAGCGCGCAGGCCGCCGGGGGCGTGGCGGCGTTCATCGACCCCGAGCACGCGCTCGATCCGGAGTACGCGCGGGCGCTGGGCGTGGACACCGACGCGCTGCTGGTCAGCCAACCGGACACCGGCGAGCAGGCGCTGGAGATCGCGGACATGCTGGTGCGCTCCGGCGCGCTGGACGTCATCGTGATCGACTCGGTGGCCGCGCTGGTGCCCCGGGCGGAGATCGAGGGGGAGATGGGCGACAACCACGTCGGCCTGCAGGCGCGGCTGATGAGCCAGGCGCTGCGCAAGATCACCGGCGCGCTGTCCAACTCCGGCACCACCGCGATCTTCATCAACCAGCTTCGCGACAAGATCGGTGTCATGTTCGGCTCGCCGGAGACGACCACCGGCGGCAAGGCGCTGAAGTTCTACGCCTCGATCCGGTTGGACGTGCGGCGCATTGAGACGCTCAAGGACGGTGGGGACGCGGTCGGCAACCGCACTCGGGTCAAGGTCGTGAAGAACAAGGTCGCCCCGCCGTTCAAGCAAGCCGAGTTCGACATCGTCTACGGCCGCGGCATCAGCCGGGAGGGCTCGCTTATCGACGTCGGCGTCGAGCAAGGCTTGATCAAGAAATCTGGCGCTTGGTACACCTACGACGGCGATCAGCTCGGCCAAGGCAAGGAGAACGTCCGCAACTTCCTGCGCGACAACCCCGACCTCGCTGACGAGATCGAGAAGAAGATCAAAGAGGCGCTGGGCATCGGCGCGCAGCTTGACAACGCTGACGCGATAGAGCCGCTGCCGGTGCCGGTCGACTTCTGACATGCACCTGGACTCGGCGGCGCGCGGCGGCGCGGGCGAGGCCACTCGGCCGAGCCGCCAGCCCGGCGGCGCGACGGGCAGCCCGCCGGGGGATCCCGAGACCGTGGCACGGGCCATCTGCCTGCGGTTGCTCGCCGCCAGCGCGCGCACCCGGGCCGAGCTAGCCGATCGGCTGCGTCGGAGGGGCGTGCCGGACGCGGTTGCCGGCACGGTGCTGGATCGGTTCGTCGAGGTCGGGTTGGTCGACGACGCGGCGCTGGCGTCCACGTACGCCGAGACTCAGTGCCGCGAGCGCGGGCTCGCCGGGCCGGCCGTCGCCGCGCGGCTGCGCCAGCGGGGGGTGGCCGATCAGACGATCCGCGACGCGCTGGCCGCGATCGGCCCGGACGCTGAGGAAGCCGCCGCCAGACGGTTGGTGCGCCACCGGCTGCCAGGGATGGCCGGCTTGAGCGAGGACGTCCGGGCGCGACGGCTGCTCGGGTTGCTGGCCCGGCGCGGCTACCCGGCCGAGCTGGCCAATCGGGTCGTCCGGGAGGAGGCCGGCGAGTTCCGCGGAGCCGACGACGGGTGCGAAATCGAGTTCGTGGAATCATTGTGAGCAAGGACACAATTCGTCTCGTTGTCCCGCCAGGCGCACGGCATCGCAACACGGTGCGACATAACTGAACGGCTCGGTCACTTGACCTGCAATGAAGCCGTTCCTAACCTCGAAGTACCAGGAGCACGTCTTAGCTGGGACCGTGGTCGGCGAGTCGCGGACATGTCCGTCGGATCGGCGCCCCGGGCCAGCCTGATATTGACATGTACGAACCACTCTAGAAAGGACACGAGACCTCACCCGAACGACCGGTCTCCGCTGAGGCTGGGAGGGCCACCCGCTCCTGTTCGTTGGAGTGGTCGGCCCGCCGGATTCTTCACCTCGAGCGGACGTGGGACCGGTCAGGGGACGGCTGTAACGCGTTCCTGGCACTAGACCGGCGTGGCCGGAGCTGATCCGGTCCGTCATGAGATACGGCTACGGAGGACGCGCGATGCAGGGTGTCTTGTACGCGGCAATTGGTGTGGTGTTCGTGCTCGGGCTCTATTTTGTTGACTCATACCGGCGTCGGGGCGCCGCTGCCCGGGGCGGCGCTGCCGGCGAGACGGGATCGGCGCTGGCCGACGGGGCGGAGGACAGCGCGCTGAGCGCGCAAGCCGAGGTGGCGCGCCGGGCCGCCGAGGCCGACGCCGCGGCGATCCGCCAGCTCGCGAAAGCCGAATCCGAAGGCCAGCTGCGCGCCGCTGACGCGGAGGCGCAGGCGATCCGCCGGGCCGCGGAGGCCGATGCGGAGAGCGCTCGCCGATCGGCGCGGACCTTGCGCGAGCAGGCGGACGCCGAGACGGCCACGCTGCTCGCGGGGGCCCGGCGCGAAGCCGAGGCCGAGGTGAACCGGCTGACCGAGGAGTTGCGCCGGACTGAGCGCGAGCTGGTCGCGCAGGCGGCGCAGCTGGAGGACGCCCAAGCGGAACTGGATGTGAACTCGGCGCGGGTCGCCGCCGAGTCCGCGGACCTCGACCGCGGGGTGCGCCAGCTCGAGCAACGGCTGGCCGAGCTATCCGAACGGGAGGCCGGTCTGGTCGAGCGGGAGGGTGAGATCGTCGTCCACGAGGCCGAACAGGTTCGCGCGTTGGAGCGTGTCGCGGGACTGTCCGCCGAGGAAGCGAAGGCTGAGCTGCTCGGCGCGGTTGAGGCCACCACCCGCCGGGAGGCCGCGACCCTCGTGCGTGCCATCGAGAACGAGGCGCGCGCTGAGGCCAATGAGCGGGCCCGGGCGATCGTGGTCGAGGCGGTGCAACGGGTCGCCAACGAGCAGACCAGCGAGACAGTGGTGAGCGTCCTGCAGCTGCCGTCCGAGGACATGAAGGGCCGCATCATCGGACGGGAGGGACGCAACATCCGCGCGTTCGAGTCGGTGACCGGGGTCAACGTGCTGATCGACGACACCCCCGAGGCGGTGCTGCTGTCCTGTTTTGACCCGGTGCGTCGCGAGGTCGGCCGGCTCACCCTGCAGAAACTGGTGCTGGATGGACGGATCCATCCGCAGCGCATCGAAGAGGCCTTCGAGCGGAGCAAGGCCGAGGTGGATGAGCTGTGCCTGCGCGCCGCGCGGGACGCGCTCGCCGAGGTCGGCGTCCACGGCCTGGACGAGGCGCTGATCCCCACCATCGGTCGGTTGAAGTACCGCACCAGCTATGGGCAGAACGTGCTGGCCCACCTGATCGAATCGGCGCACATCGCCGGAATCATGGCCGCCGAGCTGCGACTGGAACCGACGCTGATCAAGCGTTGCGCGTTCCTGCACGACATCGGCAAGGCGCTCACCCATGAGGTGGAGGGCAGCCACGCGATCATCGGCGCGGAGCTGCTGCGGCGCTACGGGGAGAGCGAGGCGGTCGCGCACGCCGTTGAGGCCCACCACAATGAGGTCGCGCCGCGCACCATTGAGGCGGTGCTCACCCAGGCCGCCGACACCTGCTCGGCGGCCCGTCCCGGTGCCCGTCGCGAATCGCTGGAGAGCTACGTCAAGCGGCTGTCGCGGATCGAGGAGATCGCCTCGGCGAAGATCGGCGTGGAGAAAGTGTTCGCCATGCAGTCCGGACGCGAGGTGCGGGTCATGGTGCAGCCGAGCGAGGTGGACGACCTCGCCGCGTCGATGATCGCCCGGGAGATCGCCAAACAGATCGAGGACGAGCTCACCTACCCGGGGCAGATCCGGGTCACCGTGGTGCGCGAGTCCCGCGTCACCGAGATCGCGCACTGACGGCATCGGCGCGCCAGTGGGAGGACCCAACATCAACGGACCCGGCAGCAACGGACCCAGCGTCAACCGCACCTATGAGATCCGCACCTACGGGTGCCAGATGAACGTGCACGACTCCGAGCGGATCGCCGGACTGCTCGAGGACGCCGGCTACGTGCGTGGCACGGGCGACGGCGTGGACCTGGTCGTGTTCAACACCTGCGCGGTGCGCGAGAACGCCGACAACCGCCTGTACGGGAACCTGGGCCACCTGTACCCGGTGAAACAGCGCCGGCCCGGCATGCAGATCGCGGTCGGCGGATGCCTGGCGCAGAAGGACCGAGACCGCGTCGTGGAGAAAGCGCCGTGGGTCGACGTCGTGTTCGGCACGCACAATCTCGCCGCGCTGCCGGTGCTGCTCGCGCGCGCCCGGCACAACAATGCGGCCCAGGTCGAGATCGTCGAGCAGCTGCAGACTTTTCCCTCCGAATTGCCGACGCGCCGTGAATCGGCGCACAGCGCTTGGGTCTCCATCGCGGTCGGCTGCGACAACACCTGCACCTACTGCATCGTGCCTTCGCTGCGCGGTAAACAGACCGATCGGCGACCCGCCGATGTGCTGGCCGAGGTCCGGGCGCTCGTCGCGCAAGGCGTCATCGAGATCACCTTGCTTGGGCAGAACGTCAATTCGTACGGCCGCTCCTTCGGCGACCCGTTCGCGTTCAGCAAGCTGTTGCGCGACTGCGGCGACATATCCGGATTGGAGCGGGTCCGCTTCACCAGCCCCCATCCACGCGATTTCACCGACGACGTCATCGACGCGATGGCGAGCGCTCCCAATGTGATGCCGCAGCTGCACATGCCGTTGCAATCCGGGTCGGACGAGGTGCTGCGCGCGATGCGCCGGTCCTACCGGTCGCGGAAATATCTGGAAATCATCGACAAGGTGCGCGCCGCTATCCCCGACGCGGCGATCACCACCGACATCATCGTCGGCTTCCCGGGCGAGACGGACGCCGATTTCGAGCAGACGCTTGATGTCGTGCGCGCCGCCCGGTTCGCCAGCGCGTTCACCTTCCAATACTCGCCCCGGCCGGGCACGCCGGCCGCGACGCGGGACGACCAGGTGCCCAAGGCGGTGGTGGGCGAGCGCTACGAGCGCCTGATCGCGACGCAGGAGGAACTGTCGCTTGCCGGCAA
>WQZC01000083.1 GCA_009780925.1 Actinomycetes bacterium
CGGCGCGCGCGGCGGCGGTGTAGTCCTCAATCGCGTCCCGATAGGCCTCGCGCAGCCCGTCGGTGGTGCGCGCCCAGGAGAACCGCTCGGCCTGCGCGCGGGCGGCCGACCCCATCGCCGCGCGGCGGCCCGGCGCGCGCAGCAGCGCGGCGATCGCGTCGGCCCAGTCGGCGGTGGCGTGCCCATCGACCAGCGCCCCGGTGCGGCCGTTGATCACCGCAGTGGGCAGCCCGCCGACGGACGCGGCCACCACCGGGGTGCCGCACGCTTGCGATTCCAGAGCGACCAGCCCGAACGACTCGTTGAAGCTGGGAATGACGGTCAGGTCGGCGGCTCGGTAATACTCGGCGAGCAGTTCTTTGCCCACCGGCGCGCGGAAACACACCGTGCCGGCCAGGCCCAGCTGCTCGGCGAGCCCGGGCAGCCAGTGCGGGTTGGCGAGTCCGTTGCCGCTGGGCGCGCCAAGCACGACCACCCGCACCCGCCGGCCGAGCTCCGGATCGATGGCGCGGATGCGCGCCGCCGCGCGCAGCAGCAGGTCGGGCGCTTTGAGCGGTTGGATGCGGCCGGCGAACAGCAACACCAGCGCGTCTGGGGGCAGGCCGAGCGCCGCGCGGCGGGCCGGTCCCGGGCGGAAGGCCGCCAGGTCCACCCCGGGCGGCACCACCGCGATGCGGCCCGCGTCGGCGTCATAGTGGTCGATCAAGGCGCGCGCCTCGGCCTCGGTGGAGGCGACCAACCGGTCGGCCTCGACGACGACCTGCTGCTCGCCGATCAGGCGGGCGTTGGGCTCGGGCACGTCATCGTCGGCGAGCGCGGCGTTCTTGACCTTGCCGAGGGTGTGCGCGGCGTGCACCAGCGGCACATGCCAGCGGTCCCGGGCCAGCCAGCCGACCTGGCCGGACAGCCAGTAATGCGAGTGGATCACGTCGTACCAGCCGGGCTCGTGGCGGGCCTCGGCGCGCAGCACGCCGGCGGTGAAGGCGCACAACTGCGCGGGGAGGTCCCGTTTGTCCACCGCGTCGAACGGTCCGGTGACGATGTGGTGGACGGTCACCCCCGGGTGCGCGACCACGGCCGGGGCCTGATCACGCGAGGTTGCCCGGGTGAAAATGTCGACCTCGATGCCGGCCTCCGCCAGTTGCTTGGCCGTCTCCATGATGTACACGTTCATGCCGCCGGCGTCGCCGCCGCCCGGCCGGTCCAGTGGAGAGGTGTGCACGCTGAGCAACGCGACGCGGTGCACGCGTTGGCTCCCTTCTTCTCGTCCCACAGCGGCGCCGAGGCGCCGGACGCCCCCGGTTCCCGCACGGTGGCCCAACATCAATACGTTACGGGCGCCCCGCGCCGCAGGCGAGCAGCGGTCCACGTGACACGTCCCACTGCGCGGCGGCGGGCACAATCACCGCCATGAGCATGACTGCGGTTAGCGCCGCCAAGCCGGTCGCCGTGGTGACCGGGGCGAGCAGTGGCATCGGCGCGGCGACCGCGCGCCGGCTGGCCGCCGAGGGGTTCGCGGTGGTCGCCGCCGCCCGTCGGCTCGACCGGCTGCAGGCGCTCGCCGACCGGGCGCCCGGCATCCGTCCGGTGCGCCTGGATGTAACCTCGGATGACTCGGTGGCCGCGCTCGCCGCCGGACTGGACGACGTCGCGGTGCTGGTGAACAACGCCGGCGGCGCGATCGGCACCGAGCCGGTGGAACTCGCCGACCCGGCCGACTGGCAGACGATGTACGAGACGAACGTGCTCGGCGTGCTGCGGGTGACCAAGGCGCTGCTGCCAGCGTTGGAGCGGGGGGCTGGCGGGCACATCGTGGTGACCGGTTCGATCGCCGGACACCTGGTTTATGAGGGCGGGGCGGGCTACACCGCCGCCAAGCACGCCGCCACCGCAGTGGTCGAGACGCTGCGGCTGGAACTGAACGGGCGCCCGATCCGAGTCACTGAGATCGCCCCCGGCATGGTGCGCACCGACGAGTTCTCGCTGGTGCGCATGCGCGGCGACCAAGCGGCGGCCGACCAGGTGTACGCCGGCGTGGCGCGACCGCTCGTCGCCGAGGACATCGCGGACTGCATCGCGTTCGCGGTCACCCGGCCAGCGCACGTGAACATCGACCTGCTCACGGTCAAGCCGCTGGCCCAGGCGGCACCGCACAAGGTGGACCGCCACTGAGGTGCATACGCAGTATGCATAGCAGTGTCCGGGCCGCCGCGGCGGGCCTCGGCTCAGCCGCAGCGGCCTCGGCTCAGAACTCGAGGTTGGGGGCGAGGCGCGGCTCGGGGCGAAGCTCGACCCCGAACTGTCGCTCGACCCCGCGTTGGATCGCCCGGGCCAGCTCCAGCAGCTCGGCGGTGGTGCCGCCGCCGCGGTTGGTCAGCGCCAGCGTGTGCTTGCTCGACACCGCCACCCGCCCCGACGGCGCCAGGTAGCCGCGCGCGAAACCGGCCCGCTCGATCAACCAGGCGGCGGCGAGCTTGACGCCGTCGTCGGCCGGCCACTGCGGGCAGTCGGCCGGCGCCAGCTCGGCCGGCACCACCGGGTTGACGAAGAACGACCCGACGCTCCACGTGTCGTGATCGGCGGGGTCGACGAGCATGCCCTTGCCCCGGCGCAACTCCAGCACCGCCGCGCGCACCTCGGCTGCCGGCGCGCTCGCGCCAAGCCCGACGCCCAGCCGTTTCGCGAGCTCGGCGTAGCGAACAGGCGCCGAGGCCGGGGACCGGCGCAGCCGGAACGTCACGTCGGTCACCAGGTACCGGTCGGTGTGCTTGAAGGCGCTGGTGCGCAGCCCGAAGCGGCACTCCGCGGGCGCCCACCGCCGGGTCGTCGCGTCGGCGCGGTCGAACACGGTCAGCGCGGTGATCGCGTCCGCCACCTCGCCGCCGTAGGCGCCGACGTTCTGCACCGGGGTGGCGCCCACCAAGCCGGGGATTCCGGACAGCGCCTCCAGGCCGGCCCAGCCATCGGCCAGCGTGGCCGCGACGAACTCGTCCCACGGCTCCCCGGCCGCCGCCGTCACCTCGTCCCCGGACCAGGCGAGGCCGCGGCTGCGCACAGCGAGCACGACGCCCGGCCAGCCCTCATCGGCCGCGACCAGGTTGCTGCCGCCGCCGATGAGCAGCAGCGGGTCGCCGACGCGGTCGGCGGCGCGCGCCGCGTCGATCAGCTCGGCGGTGCTCGTGGCGGTCACCAGCGTGGCCACCGGGCCGCCCAGGCGCAACGTGGTCAGCTCGGACAGCCGGATGGGCGCGGGACCCGGCGCCGGGCCGGCGCAGGATGGGGATGGCGCCACGTTGCGGGAGATTACGCTGCGCCTCGTGTCGACCCCGACCGGATCCGGTGCCACCGCCGGCCCGGCGCGTCCGCTCCGGGTGGCCGCCGGCTCGGCGCGTCCGCCCCGGGTGACCGCCGGCTCGGCGCGTCCGCTTCGGCTGGCCGCCGGACGGGCCCGGGCGCTCGGGCTGCCCACGCGCGGCACCACCAACCCGAACCGGCTGCGCCGCATGGACCGCTGGATCGCGGCCACGCTGGGCGGATGGTTGCGCGGCGCGGAGGATCCGCTGGTGGTCGATCTCGGCTTCGGCGCGAGCGCGGTCACCGCGGTCGAGCTGGCCGCCCGGCTGCGCCGGGAGCGCGCGGACCTACGGGTGGTCGGCGTGGAGATCGACCCCGAACGGGTCGACGCCGCGCTGGCCAGCGCCGATCCTCCCGCGTTGACCTTCGCGCGCGGCGGCTTCGAGCTGGCCGGGCTGCGGCCCGCGCTGGTGCGCGCGGCCAATGTGCTGCGGCAGTATCCTCCGGCGGACGCGGCGCAGGCGTGGCGCACCATGCGTGCGCGCCTCGCCCCCGACGGGCTGATCGTGGAGGGCACCTGCGACGAGCTGGGCCGGCGGGCGTGCTGGGTGCTGCTGGACGCCACCGGGCCGCGAACCCTAACCTTCGCCTGCCAGCTGGCCGGTTTGGGCCGGCCGAGCGAGCTCGCCGAGCGGCTGCCCAAGGCGCTGATCCACCGCAACGTGCCGGGCGAGCCGGTGCACGCCTTGCTGCGCGACCTGGACGCGGCCTGGGACGCGGCGGCCCCGCTGCGCGTGTACGGGCCGCGACAGCGCTGGCTCGCCACCTGCGCGGCGGTGCGCCAGGACTGGCCGGTGCGCGACCGGGCGGCGCGGTGGCGGCACGGCGAGCTGACCGTGGACTGGTCCGCCGTCGCCTGATCCCCGCCGCCGCCTAACCGCGCCGGCGCCTGATCCCCGCCGGCGACGACGCGGCCCGGCGTCTCGCCCGGCACAGCGGACCGCCGGTTCCGCGCCGGGCCGCCGCCACCGCGACCGGCACCGCCTCACTGCCGCGCCCGTTACGATGGCACTCGCCTTGCCGACGTGGCGCAATCCGGTAGCGCTCCCGACTTGTAATCGGGCGGTTAGGGGTTCAAGTCCCCTCGTCGGCTCAATCGGTCCTCCCAAGACGCGCCCGGGAACGCCCATCCGGGCGGGCGCGTCGCCGGCGCGCGGCGTTGCTCCGCAGCGCGATCACACCGGTCTTGGCCTCAGCCTGGGAGCGCCCACCGCCCGAGAGCTGGGTCCTCACCGGGCCTCGCCCGAAGACCCAGTGGTCACCGCTGGCCGCGCCGGGCTGAAGCTAAAGCCACGCTTCGCCGTCGCGTAGATCATCCTCGCCTGGGCAGGCGATGAGGATCTGTTCGAGCGCGGTGACGATCTTGCCGATGTCAGCTCGGGTGTGCCGATAGTTTCCCGGCATGAAAATCATTCCGTGGTGCCCAGGGCCACCGGGCGAGATCGCCTCGTGATGAAGCGGGCGGAAATCCTGCGGGTTGTGGGTGGCGACGGCTCGGTGTTCCGCGCGAGCCAGTGCGAGAACGTCAATGTCGGCGCTCGCCTCCAAAGCGTGGTTGCCGGCAATGGCGGTCACGTCATGCCCTCGCAGTTGCAGCTCCAGGGCGATCGCCGGGCTGAGCATCTCGTCGAGAAGCAGCTTCATCGGCGCACGGCGGCTCGCCCGGCCAGGTACGCGGCGTGCGCCCGGTCGGTCTCCTGACGATTCGCGTCGATCATCTGATCGATCTCGGGGGTGAACGCGCCGTAGTAATCGACCGCTGCCTGCACGAGCCCGAGCGGCATCTCCAGGTACCTGGCCGCCTCGTCCGCATCCCCGCGGTTGTCTTTGACCACCACGATGACTTCCCAGACGTCTTTGCCTGTTCCGATGAGCCGGGCGCGGCGACCGGCCGGTCCGTCGGCGAATCGGACCAACGGATGCTCATCCATCCGCAGTCCCTCCTCGACGTAGCGCTGAGCAAGGGTTCTCGGTGGGGTGTGCGCCCGAGCGGCCCGGCTGCCGAGCCGGCTGATGGTGCTTTCCGGGAGCCGCACGCTCAATGGTTGCGCCATGTAGTCCAGAGTAGCGCGCCGAACTACACTGCGAGGCGGGATCAGCCGCTCAGGTCACACCTCGTCGATCCAATCGGGAACGCGGGGGCCGCCCCCCAGCCGCTGGACCGGCGCGATCGCCGGCGCGGTCACCGGCGCCGCCGTCGGCCCGGTCCGGCGGGGTCCGGCCGACGGCGGACAGCGACCGGTCGACCAAGGTCAGCAGCAGGCAGGCCGCCGCGGTCACGACGACCAAGGTCGCGATGCGGTGCATGCCGGCGGTGTCGGCGGTCTGGCCGAAGAACGCGCTGGACGCCGCGGAAGCGATCATCGCGCCGAGGTAGGTGAACGTTCGCAGCAGCCCGGACGACGAGCCGAGCCGCGACGGCTCGGCCTGGTGGTAGACCGCGTTCTGGTTGCCCAGGCTGTTCAGCCCCTGCGGCACCCCGAAGATCACCGCGACCACGACCAGGAACCAGATCGCCGAGCCGCCGGCGAGGGCGAACAGCACCAGCGCGCCGGCCAGCTGGGTGAACGCGCCGACCACCAGCTTGCGCTTGACCTCCGGGCGCCGCCCGGTCAGCGAGGCGACCGCGACCGCCACCGCGGACAACGGCATGAGCACCAGCCCGGCCGCGGTCGCGCCCAGGTCGCGGCTGTCCTCCATCCACTGCGCGTATCCGTAGAGCATCACGTAGGAGATCGTCTGGGAGAGCACGTTGCGCGCGTAGGTGGCCAGCAGCGGTCGGTTGCCGGCCAGCAGCCGCAGGTCCAGGAACGGGGATCGGACGCGCAGCTGCCACCAGGTCAGCGCGCCGCCGGCCGCGCCCGCCACCGCCAGCAGGTACAGGTGCCCGAGGTCGGGGCTCATCAGCAGTAGCAGCAACGCCACCAGCGTCGCCGCGAACAGCGCCATCCCGAGGTAGTCGAGCGATTCGTCCCCACCGTCGCTGGAGCGGTGCGCGAACACCGCCGCCCGGCCCGGAAGATAGGCGCTGGCCAGCGCGAGGCTGGTCACGCCGAGCGGAATGTTGATCGCGAAAGTGGCGCGCCAACCGCCCAACCCGTTGAGCAACCCGCCCAGCGTCGGCCCGACGACCATGATCGTCTGCCCGGCGACGGCCAGCGCGGTGAGCACGCCGGTCGGACTGGCCAGACCGGTGCGCCGCTGCTCGACGCGGATCAGGAACATCGACGCCGGATAGGCGGCGCAGGTGCCGAAGCCGAGGATCACCCGGGCGGCGATGAGGAAGCCGAAGTCGGGCGCGAAGGCGCCAAGCAGGCCCGCCACGGTGGCGAAGACCCCGCCGGCGAGGAACAGCGGCTTGGGACCGAACAGGTCCACCAGCCGGCCGACCACGGGCTGGCCGATCGCCGTCGCCAGGTACAGCGCGGAGACCAGCCAGGCGGTGCGCGAGGTCGACACGCCGAACGCGCGCCCGATCGGCACCAGCGACACCGCGATGATCGAGGAGTTCAGCGGATTGAGGATCGTCCCAAGGATCATCGGGGTGATCAGTCGACGGTCGAACCCGGACCGCGCCCGACCCGGCTGGACGGCGTCGGTGCGACCGCGCGGACGACCGAATCCGGTCCGCGCCCGTCGGACCCGACCGGCGCCGGCGCGACCGCGCGCATGGTTGAAAAGTGTGCGAATGGTCCCGGTCTCCCCGCCGAGGGGATGCCGCTCCGGACCGCGGCGGCCCGGGACGCCCCGGCGCGCGCCCCCGCCCCCGCGCGAAGCACGGGGCGCGCGAGGCGCCGCCACAGATGATATGAGCCCGGCCCGTGGACCCCGGAACCGGCGGGGCCGCCCACCGCACGACGCGCCCGCCCCCCGCAGCACGCCTGACGGGCTCAGAACCGACCCGCCGGACCCACCGTATCCTCTGCACGTGGCCAAATCCGCTGGACCGACCAAGCCCGCCAAGCTCTCCCGCGCCGAGAAGAAAGAGGTGCGCGGCACGCTGCGCGCCTCCAAACGGGCGCGTCGGCAGGAAACCTGGAGCGGGATGAAGCAGGCGTTCGCCATCACCCGCAAGAACGACCGCCGCATGATCCCCTACGTGGTGGTCTTCGGGCTGGCCGCCGCAGCGGTGGTGTGCGTGCTGGGCTGGCTGGTCAAGTCGCCGATCTGGATGTACATCCCGATCGCGGTCTTGCTCGCCTTGCTGGTGGGGCTGCTCATCTTCACCCGACGCGCGCAGAAGTCGATGTACGCCCAGGCCGAGGGCACCCCGGGCGCCGCCGGTTGGCTGCTGCAGAACCAGCTGCGCGGGGACTGGCGGGTCACCCTGACCGTGGGCGGGAACGCGCAGTTCGACGCGGTGCACCGCGTGCTCGGCCGCCCGGGTGTGGTGATCGTGGGCGAGGGGGCGCCGAATCGCGCGCGCTCCTTGATCGCCCAGGAGAAGAAACGGGTCGCCCGTGCCGCCGGCGACACCCCGATCTATGACATGCTCGTCGGCACCGAGGAGGGCACCATCCCGCTGGGCCGGCTGAACCGGGAACTGGTCAAGCTGCCGCGAAACCTCTCCCGCGCCCAGGTCGACACGTTGGAGAAACGCCTGTCCGCGCTGGGCGCCGGCCGACCGCCCATGCCGCAAGGCCCGATCCCGACCGGCGCGAAGGTGCGCAACCTGCAGCGCACGGTGCGGCGCCGCAGCTGAGCCGACGGCCCGGCTGGAACCGCGACGTTCGTCGGCCCCGGGCGGCGGCACCGGGCGGCGGCGCCGATCACGCGGCGCTTGAGCCACCTGCGCCCCGCGCGGGGCGTAACTTGAAAGAAACATTGCAGACACCGCCCAGCAATGCCGTCCGCATACCGTTTGACAGCGGCACGGGCGGTTCCATGGGCGCCATCGCCGCGCGACAGCGGTGGGCGCGAGTTCTAGGAGGTACGGATGTTCAGCGGGCCGGAAGAGGCTTTCGCCTTTCTGCGCGACGAGGACGTGCGCTACATCGATGTGCGCTTCTGCGACCTGCCCGGGGTGCTGCAGCACTTCACCATTCCGGCCGCCGAGTTCACCGAATCAGTGCTCACCGAGGGATTGGCCTTCGACGGCTCCTCGATCCGGGGCTTCCAGCAGATCCACGAGTCAGACATGCTCCTGCTGCCAGACCTGTCCACTGCGGTCGTCGACCCGTTCCGCGCCGCCAAGACCCTTTGCGTCAACTTCTTCATCCACGATCCGCTCACCCTCGAGCCCTACAGCCGGGACCCGCGCAACGTGGCGCGCAAAGCCGAGGAGTACCTGCGGGCGTCCGGGGTCGCGGACACCGCGTTCTTCGCCCCGGAAGCCGAGTTCTACATCTTCGACTCGGTCCGCTATGACACGAACGCGCATGAGAGCTACTACCACTTGGACTCCGAGTCGGGCGCGTGGAACACCGGGCGAGAGGAGCCGGGCGGCAACCTTGGATACAAGGTCGGCTACAAAGGCGGCTATTTCCCAGTCGCGCCGTACGACCACTACAGCGACCTGCGGGACTCGATGTCCGATGCGCTGGCTCAAGTCGGCTTGCAGGTGGAGCGCGCGCACAGCGAGGTGGGCACCGGCGGTCAAACGGAGATCAACTATCGGTTCAACACGCTGCTCGCGGCCGCCGACCAGGTGATGTTATTCAAATACGTCATCAAGAATGTCGCCTGGGCGCACGGCAAGAGCGTCACGTTCATGCCCAAACCACTGTTCGAGGACAACGGGTCAGGCATGCACACGCACCAATCGTTGTGGGCCGGCGGCGAGCCGCTGTTCTACGACGAGCTGGGCTACGCGGGCCTTTCCGACACCGCCCGGCACTACATCGGCGGGCTGCTCGGTCACGCCTCCTCACTGCTCGCCTTCACCAACCCGAGCACCAATTCCTACCACCGGCTGGTGCCCGGCTACGAGGCGCCGATCAACCTGGTGTACTCGCAGCGCAACCGCTCGGCGTGCTGCCGGATCCCGCTCACCGGCAACAACCCCAAGGCCAAGCGCGTCGAGTTCCGGGTCCCCGACGCGACCGCCAACCCCTACCTGGCGTTCGCCGCGATGCTGCTCGCCGGCCTGGACGGGATCCGCAACCGGACCGAGCCGCCGACGCCCATCGACAAGGACCTCTACGAGCTGCCACCGGACGAGGCCCGTTCGGTGGCGCACGTGCCGGCGTCGCTCGACGCCGCGCTGGACGCCCTGGTGGCCGACCACGACTACCTGCTCGAGGGCGGCGTGTTCACCCCGGACCTGATCGAGACGTGGCTGGCCTACAAGCGCCAGCACGAGGTGGACGCCATCCGGCTGCGTCCGCACCCGTACGAGTTCGCGCTCTACTACGACATGTAGCCCAGACCCAGCTCAGCCGGGGCTGGCACAGGCGCCCCGACCCTGCTGGGACAAGTATGCCGGCAGCGCACGGATGGTTCGCCCGTGTCGGCTCGCCCGTGTCGGTTCGCCCGAGAGGGCTGGACGCTCCCTAATCGGTGGGTGCGCGGCGCAATCGATCCGGCATACGCTGGGCCATGCCCGGACCCTTCGCCAGCCTTCGCCAGCCTTCGCTGCGGCCAAGCCGCCGCTGCCTGACCCCCCACCGCTGCCAGGCCCATCCGGTCTCTGGCCAACTTGGTCTCCGGCCAACTTGGTCCCCGGTCCACCCGGTCCCCGGCCAACCCGGTCTCTGGCCCACCCGGTCCCCGGTCCACCCGGTCTCTGGCCCACCCGGCCCCCGGCCACCCCGGTCCACCCGGTTGACCGCGTACAGATCAACCGACATTGTCGCGGTTCTGGAGCTTTATGCGGAATTTCCTGGGTTTCCACCCGGAGGACCGGGGTCCTGGCACCACGGAATCCTGTGGTTGGGTTTTCACGCAACAGTGTCGATCTCGTTTTGGGGCGGCAGAAATTGTCGTGCCCGGCGGGTAGGTTCCGGTTATGGATGCTATTGACGACCGAACTGCTATTGGTGGGTTGGATGCTGTTGACGGCCAGCTGGTTCGTGACGTTCAGCGTGGTGTTGATGACGATCGTGTGATCGGGGAGTTGCGGGCGTTGGAGCGGGTGATCGGTGGGGCGCAGGCGGGTCAGTTGCGGTTGATCGCGAGTCTGCCGGATCCGATCCGCGACGA
>WQZC01000084.1 GCA_009780925.1 Actinomycetes bacterium
CGCCGTACGGGACGTACGCGTCGATCAGGCCGCTGATGAGCGATCGGCTCTTGCCGGTCTTGATCGAGTACTGCATCAGCTCGTTGCCGCCCCACGGCCCCGGATTTGGTGTGGGCTGCAGCCAGTACACGTAGTCGCCGGTGAGGATCGGTTCGACCCAGCCGCTCTGCAGCGCGACGCCGCGGGCGTCGACCGGGTTGCGTGCGATCGCTTTCAACTCTCCGGTGTGCCGGTCGCCGAGGTAGATGACCCAATCGCTGGACCCAGCCCCGCCGCTGGTGAGCAGGAAACCGAACGCCACATGATCGGCGTCGATCGCGCCATGGGTGTACTGGCCCTGGCCGGTCGGGTCTTCGACCGCGCCGACGGCTTCGACCCGCTGTCCGCCCTTGCCGGCGATTGTCACGTTTTCCGTCGCAGCCGGGTCAGAGGCGTACAGCACGCCGGTGCCCTCGGGCGTGGGCGCGCCGGGAATGGCGGAGCTCCGAATCCCGGACCAGAGCTTGCCTTCTTCCACCGCCCGCTTCCAGACCGCCGGCAGGGCGACGTGGCAGGGCGCCGTGCCCAGGGGCGCGCCACCGTATGTGGGCGCAGCGGCCACCGGGCTCGGCGTGCTCCGCGCTGTGCTCGGTGTGTTGGCAAGGCCGGTGGCGCTGGTACTCGGCGCGGGAGTCTTGGGCGCGGGGGTTTGTGCCGTCGAGCAGCCGAGGACGCTCACCAGCACCGCCAGCCCGGCGGCACTCCCGGCCAACCAGCGCAAGCCCCTATGACGGCTGCCGAACGCGCGGTCTGACATATTGCGCAGCATTTGACACTCCACTCCCTGGCGGTTATTGATATGTGGCCTCACCGGTCCGGCCGGGGAACCTCCCGCCCCGGTGGGTTTCTTCGCCACTGATGGATGGGCAAAACTCTAATGGTGGTCACCGGGAGTGTCAAGGCCTTCTGAGGTGGCAAAATGATGCGCCTTTGGGATTACACCCTAGGGTGCAATTGAATCGTGAGAAACGTGTCAGGGAATTGGTTCTCCTGGGTGATGTGAATACACCGGTCGATATGCGAGACTGTTCCGCATGGCGGGTGTTGGTGGTTGCGCGAGCCTGGTTGGTGGCCACGCGCGTGACATCGTCCAGCACACTCAGTTACCGTTGTTGACGACGCCGCGCAACGGAGGTGCTTGGGATGACTGAAGATGTCTGCCTCACTCCCGACGACCGGAAGCTGGCCGCCGATCGATACGTCGAGCTGTTGCGACGGGATGGCAGTCCGTTGCTCGCCGAACCCGATGTGACGGAGCGGATGGCGGCCCAGCTGAACGGGGTGTTGGACGCCGCGCTTGAGGTGGTGGACGCCCGACGCGCGCAGTCGCGGCCGGACCGGGACCCGTCGAGCGCGAGCGGCGGGCGGGTGGGAGAGCTATCCGGTGTCCACCCGGGCCAGTCGTTGCACGCGGCGGCCCTGCTGTTCGAGGCGACCCTGCCAATGCTTATCAACAGCCTCGCCGAGGCGGGCTGGCCCGATCCCGCTGCCACCGCGAGCGTGGCCCTCAACCACGTGATCATGGACCGGATGCGGGCCGCCAGCGAGGTCTACGTGGGCGTGCTGCTCGACCGGTTGCACGCCACGCGCAGTGACGAGCGGATCCGCATCTCCAGGGATCTGCACGATGTCGTGGCGCCACCCCTGGACGCCGCGATCCAGAACCTGCACCTGCACGAGATGTACCAAGACGATGGCGACACGGCGCGGGCGGCCGAGAAGCTCCAGGCCGCCGAGGCCTCGATCAGCGATGCGATACGCGCTGTGCGCGCCATCGCTGCGGCGACCCGGCACGGCGTGAGCGGCGACGGCATCGAACACGCGCTCACCGCGGCCCTGGCCCATGGCCCCACTGAGGTGGCCGCAGAACTGAGCCTGACCGGTGACACGGATTTGCTGCCCCCGGCCTATGCCGAGGAACTCTTCCTGATCGTGCAGGAGGCGGTCAGAAACACATTCCTGCACGCGGCGGCGACCAAGCTGACCGTGACCGTCCACATCAAAGCCCACCGCGTGGTGGCCACGATCACCGATAACGGGCGCGGCTTCGACCCGGCCGCAGCGGCGCAAGTGGCCTCGTCCGGCACCGGCGTCGGCACGACCGCCATGCGCGAACGCGCCGCGCTGCTCGGCGGCACCGCGACGATCCACAGCGCCCCCGGCAACGGGACCCGTATCAAGATCCAAGTCCCGCTGCCGCCGCACCCCGCCCCGTCCCACACGACCGACACGCGCTGAGGAACCCATGGCGACCGCACCGATCCGCATCGTCTTGGCCGACGACCACACCATCTTCCGGCAACTGCTGACCGAGATGCTTTCAACAATTCCGGGCTTCGAAGTGGTCGCCGACGGGGAAGACGCCGACCAAGCCATCGCGCTGGCGGCCGAACACCAACCCGACGTCGTCCTGCTCGACATCGGCATGCCCGGCCCCGATCCAGCCCACAGCATCCCGCGGATGCGCGAACTGTCGCCGAACACCAAGGTGCTGATCGTCACCTCCTTCGACGACCCCCGCGCCATGCATGACCTGATCGCCGCCGGGGCCTCCGGCTACCTGCTCAAGACCGCGGGCCGCGACGAGCTGTCCACCGCCATCCGCGCGGTCAACCGGACCGACGGGCTGGTCGTCGTCGCGGTCAGCCGGGAGGCCTTCCTCGGCATCCGACAGAACGCACCGGTTTCCGCGCACGGCCTGTCGATCCGCGAGACCGAGGTGCTGCGACTGCTCGCCGACGCCAAACCGAACCGGGCCATCGCGGCGCGGCTGGACATCACCGAGGCCACCGTCAAACGCCACCTGAGCACCATCTACGCCAAACTCGGCGTCACCAGCCGCGCCGAAGCCATCCAAACCGCCCGCAAATCCGGCATCGTGGAGGCATGAATCGGAACCCGCACGACCGGGCGGTGTGATGTCTCTGGACATCGGTGACGAAAGTGTCTCAGGACATCGGTGACGGTTGATGTCTCACCAGCGCGTGTGGCGCAAGGTGGTGAGCGCAGGATCGCCGCACCGCTCGGATGGCAGCTTGTCGCCCGCGCGCGGCCGCGCGTCGCCAAGGACATGCGTCCAGCGTGCCGCCTGGCTGCGGAGCGACGCGCTCGGATCACTTTGGTGATTCACTGATCCTCAATCAGGTGATACTCTGGTGGTATGCCGACGTCGTACCCTCGCGTGCTGATCACGCGCACACCCGAAGTCGACCAAATCATCGCCGCCGGGCAGGCGCGGTGGCCTGGACGCGCCGCCAGCGCGACGTTGGTCGCCCTGGCGAGCGAGGCCGTCGCCGCGCGTCCGCGAAGGGACTTCCTCCTTGAGTTCTCTTCACCCGACCCGCTGACCGAGGAAATGATCGAGGCGGCACTGGATGAGGACTGACCTGCCCGATGTGAACGTCTTGGTGGCGCTGCACGTTGCTGGCCATCCGCACCGGCGCATCGCGCAAGCGTGGTTCGACGCCGCCGATTGCGTCGGCACGACGCCGGTCACCCAGGCAGGTCTGCTGCGCATGCTGCTCAACCCCACGATCAACGCGCACCCGGAACCGGCCCTGGCGCTGCGTGCGGTCCGCGCGCTGCTTGCGGCGCCCGGCGTCGTGTCTTGGCCCGACGACACGCGCAACGTCGCCGACATCCCCTTCATGTACGCCTTGACTGGACATAGGCAAGTCACCGATTTGCACCTACTGGCCGTCGCCGCCACACGCGGCGCCCGACTGGTCACTCTCGACTCCAGGATCGAAGGAGCATTGCGGCCCACCGATCTCAAACACTTGCACGTCCTGCGTTAGCCCAAGCGCACGCATGGGCGCGCGTCCGTCAAGCGCCACGCCGGTGACCCACAGCGGCGTCAAGCGCGCATAAGCCGTGTGAAGGTTCTCAGGAATCCACGTCGGACCCGCCCTCCGTCGGCCGGTGCCTCCAGCGGTCCCCTCTGCCGATCAGGATTCACCCTTCCGCCAACCCCTCGCGTTTGTACATCAATACCCCTCGTGTTTGAGCATTGGAGTGGATCGTGTTTATACATCAGGATCGTCGATCCTGCGACGGCGCGGTCATCGCCTTCGAGGTCAAGGCCAATGAACGCGTCACCGGCGGCGACTTCAAGTCTTTGCGCAAACTGTGTGACGCCCTCAGGGACCGTTTCGTCGCCGGAGTGGTCTTCAGCCTCGGCGCGCGCTCGTTCACCTACGAAGACCGGCTCCACGTCATGCCCGTTGACTGAATCTGGCACCGGTCGACTGACGGCGTCCCAACGATCGGGCAACACATCACAGCGTGGTGACCCCGATAGTCGTAAACCACACATCCGTGGGTGCTGCTTGGGCGGCTGAGCGCGCCCGCGTCTCGCTATACTATGACTAGTCTACTGACTAGGTTGAGGCACCGATGATTGAGAGCGCGATGCGGGAGCAGGCGGTCTGGCCCGTCCAGGACGCGAAGGCGCGGTTCACCCAAATGCTGAACGCGTGCCTGAACGACGGCCCCCAAGTGATCACCCGCCGAGGTGGCGCGGAGGCGGTGATCGTCTCACTGGACGATTGGCGGCGCCACACCGCCGCCAGGAAGCCGAGCCTCAAGGAACTGCTGTTGGCCGACGATCAGCGTTTCGAGATCGACCTGCCGCAGCGGGGCACCGGCCCCTATCGCGCGTTCGGAGCCCTCTAGCCCATGTATCTGCTCGACACCAACGTCGTCTCCGAGTTGCGCAGGCCAAACCCGCACGGCGCCGTCGTCGCCTGGCTCACCTCGGTACCCGAGAGCGCGGTCCACCTGTGCGCCTTCACCCTGGGAGAACTCCAGGCCGGGGTAGAGAAGACCCGCCGGCAGGACCCGGCCAGAGCCGCCGAAATCGAATCCTGGGTGGACCTGGTCGCGTCCACCCAGGATGTGTTTGACCTCGACGCTGAGACATTCCGCATCTGGGCAAAGCTGATCGAGGCCAAGCCCGATGCGGTGCGCGACGACGCCCTCATCGCGGCGTGCGCCAGACGTCACAGCCTTACCCTGGTCACCGGCAACGTCCGCCATTTCAAAGCCTTCGGCGTCCCGCTGCTCGATCCCTTCACCTGGAAGGGATGAGTTCTCCCATTTCCCGACCTCCTCGGTCGCGGTTTGCGGACACCCCTCGGCCTACGCCGGAACCGGTGGCTCAGTGTTGACGGCCAGGAGATGTCCGGATGCGCGGGCGCCCATCGCCACGTCTGGCACTCGCCGCTGCCGCACGCGATTGCGGCGGTGCCACTGTTGGTCGAGGCGCTCGCCTCGGATTTGGTTCGCGCGGCGCACAGCCGGTAACATCGATCGTCGGAGCACGGCAACCGCCGTGCGTGTCCGGCCATGCCCCGGGGTTCATCGTGACCGCGGGGGCGGCGCCCGCCAGCAGCGCGGCGCCGTGAAGACCGTGAGGAGAAGGCGCTTTGCCCACCTACACCCCCAAGCCCGGCGAGGTCACCCGCGCCTGGCATGTCATCGACGCCGAGGACGTGGTGCTCGGCCGCCTCGCTAGCCACGCGGCCACGCTGCTGCGCGGCAAGCACAAGCCGCAGTTCGCCCCGCACGTGGACACCGGTGATTTCGTGGTCGTGATCAACGCCGCCAAGGTGGCCGTGTCCGGCAACAAGCGCGCCGAGTTCCGCTACCGCCACTCCGGCTACCCGGGCGGGCTCTCGCAGCGCACCGTCGGCGAGCTGCTGGCCACCAAACCGGAACGGGTGATCGAGCTCGCCGTCAAGGGGATGCTCCCGAAGAACACCCTGGGCCGCAAACAGCTGAAGAAGCTCAAGGTGTACGCGGGGCCGGAGCATCCGCACACCGCCCAGAAGCCGCAGCCCTTCGAGATTAAGCAGGTGGCGCAGTGACCGCTCCCGTTCCCACCGTGGGCCGGCGCAAGGAAGCCATCGTGCGCGTCCGGCTGCTGCCCGGCACCGGCGAGTTCAAACTCAACGGCCGCAGCCTGGAGAGCTACTTCCCCAACAAGGTGCACCAGCAGCTGATCCGCGAGCCGTTCGTGACGTTGGAGAAAGACGGCCAGTTCGATGTGATCGCGAGCCTGCGCGGCGGCGGCGTCACCGGCCAAGCCGGCGCGCTGCGGTTGGCGATCGCCCGGGCGCTGATCGGGTTGGAGCCCGAGGACCGTCCGGCGCTGAAGAAGGCCGGCTTCCTCACCCGGGACGCCCGGGTCAAGGAACGCAAGAAGTACGGGTTGAAGAAGGCCCGCAAGGCGCCCCAGTACTCCAAGCGGTAACTGTCGGCAAATGGCCCAGCGGTTGTTCGGGACCGATGGGGTGCGCGGTCGCGCCAACACCGAGCTGACCCCGGAGTTGGCGCTGAGGGTCGCCAGCGCCGCGGCCCGGGTGTTGGCCTCCATTGGCGGCGCCCATCGGCCGCTCGCGGTGGTGGGTCGGGACCCGCGCGCCAGCGGGGAGATGCTGGAAGGCGCGGTGGTGGCCGGGCTGGCCGCCGCCGGCGTGGATGTGCTGCGCCTGGGCGTGCTGCCCACCCCGGCGGTGGCGTTCCTGACCGGTCACTATGGCGCCGACCTCGGCGTGGTGCTCTCGGCGAGCCACAACCCGATGCCGGACAACGGGGTGAAGATCTTCGCTCGGGGCGGGCACAAGCTGCCCGACGGCACCGAAGCGGAGATCGAAGCGGAGATCGACGCGGGCTGGACGGTCCCGCGCCCAACCGGCGCCGCCGTCGGGCGGATCCGCGCCGCCGAGCAACCCGGCGAGCACTACCTGCGGCACTTGTTGGCTGCCGTGCCCGTCCGGCTCGACGGGATCTCGGTTGTGGCAGACTGCGCCAACGGCGCCGCCTCAGCCGTGGCGCCGGAGCTGTACCGGCGGGCCGGGGCGGATGTGACCGCGCTGGCCGCCGATCCGGACGGGATCAACATCAACGACGGGGTGGGCTCGACGCACATCGACGCGCTCGCCGGCCAGGTGCGCGCCCACGGCGCCGACCTGGGCATCGCGCACGACGGTGACGCGGACCGCTGCCTGGCGGTGGACGCCGACGGGCGGTTGGTCGACGGCGACCAGATCTTGGCGCTCACCGCGCTCGGGTTGCGCGAGGCCGGCGAACTGCGCGAGGACACCGTGGTGGCCACCGTGATGAGCAACCTCGGCTTCCATCACGCGATGCGCGCCGCCGGCATCCGGGTGGTGACGGCCGACGTGGGCGACCGGTACGTGCTGGCCGAGCTGCGCGCCCGCGACCTGTCCCTGGGCGGCGAGCAGAGCGGCCATGTGATCTTCACGCGGACCGCGACCACCGGCGACGGGCTGCTCACCGCGCTGCATGTGATGGCCCGGATGGCGCGCACCGGCCGGTCGCTGGCGGAGCTGGCGTCGGTCGTGCGGCGGCTGCCCCAGTCGCTGGTCAACGTGCCGGTGGCGGACAAGGCGGCGGTCGCCGCGTCGTCGGCGGTCCAGGACGCGGTCGCCGAGGCCGAGGCCCGACTTGGCGACGACGGGCGGATCCTGCTGCGCCCATCGGGCACCGAATCGCTGGTGCGGGTCATGGTGGAGGCGCCCAGCCAGCGCGCCGCCGACGAGCTGGCCGAGCGGGTGGCCGCTGTCGTCGCCGCGGCGCACTAGCAGCCCGCCTGGGCTCAGCGGCCACGGCGGTGGCGCCATGACCAAGGTGGCACGCGCTCGATCCGGTTGAGCGAATACCAAGCGCCATGGCGCGGATCGCGCGTGATCCGGGACAATTAATGTGCGATGACCCCACCGCCGACCCCAACCACTTCCCTTGGAGAACCTGAGCGGGTGCCCGAAGAACCAAATCCAGACCGCGCCGGGTCCGCCGGCGATCCGGCTGACGCGACGGCCGAGCCGACCGACGCCCAAGCCATGGCAGCAACAGCGGAGCCGGGCGATCCAGCAGCTACCGAGGTTGGACCGGCCACGGCGGAACCTGACTCGGCGCCGGCGGGTGGCGAGCCCGTGCCGGAGGACGCCAGCGTCGATTCGGGCGCGGCGGATCCGGAACCGCCAACAAAGCTGCACATATCGGTCATTCAGCTGCTGGCTAGTGTGGGCGCGGCGGTGTCCGCGACCTTCGTCGCAGCCTTCTTCGGGGTCAGCGGCACCATCATCGGCGCGGCGGTGGCCAGCTCCGTGACCGTGCTGGGCAACAACATCTACTCGCATTCGCTGCGCCGGACGCGGGAACGGGTCCGCCAGGCGATGCCCGACCTGTCGCTGGGATCGCTGGCCAAGGCGACCCGCCGGGTCGGGGACGACCGTCCCGCGGCTTCGGAGCCCGCCCGGAGGCGGTGGTGGCGTCCGCGTCTGCCGCGCTACCCGCGCTGGGTGTACCTGGCCGCGTCCGCCGTCGCGCTGTTCGCGGTGGTGGCCGGCGTGGTCACCGCAGTCGAGCTCGGCACCGGACGCTCCATCGACCAGATAGTCCGTAATGACAACCGTGGCGACGGCGGCACGTCGTTCTTCGGTGGCCGCCCGCGCATTTCGCGCGCACCCAGCCAGCCGGTGACCACCCAGACGTCGGACGCCTCCCTCCCGCCGCCGTCGGCGACCCCCACGGTGTCGACCAGCGCTGCCACGGCCCACCCGCCGACGACCAGCGCGAGCGCCACCCGGGCAACCACCCCACCGCAGGCCACGCCCAGCCCGACGCCGACCACGCCTCAGCCGACGGTCACCGTGACGGTGACCGCGCCGCCCGCGGCCTCCCCGTCGGTTGAGGCGACATCCGACACGCCAGCGCCAGCCGGACCGGAGGTCGCCGGAACCCCTCAGGGCATCGAGTAGCGGGCCGCCTGCCCGGGAGCCTCGGTGACGGCGAGTCGTCCCTGGTCGGCCAGCACGTCCAGGTGCGCCTGGGACTCGCCGATCGCCAAGGCGCGATTGAACAGGTCCAGCTCCGCGAACCGGCGCTCCCGGCGGGTCCAGCGCAGCGCCTGGGCCACCGTGAACGCGGTGTCGGCGCCGTCGCGCACGGCGGCGCGCGTGGCGTCGAGCCGATCGGCGTGGTGGGCGAGCAGCTCGTCGACCCGGGCGTGCGCGGATTCGGTGACTGGGCCGTGCGCCGGCAGCAGCCGGGCGTCCGGGCGGGCGCGCACCAGCCGCAGCGAGGCGAGATAGTCGCGCAGCGGCAGATTGTTGGAATACGACTCCAGGCCGATCGATGGGGTGATGTGCGGCAGCACATGGTCGCCGGCGAACAGCGCTCCGGCGCTGTCGTCATAGAACACGACATGGCCGCGGGTGTGCCCCGGCGTGGCGACGACGCGCAGCGTGCGGGTGGCCAGCGGCAGCTCGTCCCCGTCATCGAGCCAGCGGTCCGGGACGCCGTAGCTGTCCGGGTCCGGCGCCCAGTTCAGTTCGCCCATCTCGTCGAGCAGGGATTTCGCGCCGGCGCGCGCCAACTCGGCGGCGCGGCGCGTGTCCTCCGCCGCAGTGTCCTGGAACGCGGTGAGCGACTCTCCCTCGCCTCGGCCCAGGGCGATTGGCGTGCCCAACGCGCGTCGCAGCGCCACCGCCCCGGTGTAGTGGTCCGGGTGCATGTGCGTGACCAAACATTCACTGACGTCGGCCAGGGCGTAGCCAAGCTCGCCCAGGCTCGCCTCCAGTTGGGCGCGGCTCGCCTCCAGCGCTAATCCGGAGTCCACGAGGACCACCCGCGGCCCGTCGCAGATCGCGTAGACGTTGACCGCGCGCAATCCGTCGTCGGGCATCGGCAGCGGGATGCGGTAGACGCCGGGGCCGACTTCGTGGGCGCCAGCTGCGTCCCAACTCGACTGATTCACTAGATCGATCTACCACATTTCGCTCAGTGACCCACCGAGGCGCCAGGTCAATCGCGCTCCGTCACAGCTGGCGGCACGGGCGTCCATGGTGCGTTCGCCAGTTACCAACGCGACAACATGGTCAGGACCGGGTCGGCGACAGATTGGTCCAGTGCGGCGGGGCCGCCGATGCGTCCGCTCAGGCACCTGAAACTGCGCGCCAGCGCGCACGGCCCGTCGCGGGCTCGGCAGGGCAGGAACACCGTCGGCGCGCGACGGTCCCCGCGCTCACCGTGACGCGTGGGATGTGCCCGGTGGGCCTTTCGGTGGCTGTGGGCGGGCGTCGGCGCGGGTCCCTGGTCGCTGCGGCGAGAATCCGCCCCTTGACAGCTGGTGGGTGTGGGTCGATGATCTGGTTGTTGGTGTTTGTCTAG
>WQZC01000085.1 GCA_009780925.1 Actinomycetes bacterium
CGCGTCCCGGGCCTCGACCGCGCGGTGCAACGCGTCGGCCAGCGAGGATGCCTGCACGTCCAGGAACCCGTGGTCGATGCGGCGGGCGATGCGGCTGGGATCGCATTCGACGCAGATGGCGACGCCGCCGTTCATGGTGACGGCCAGCGGCTGCGCGCCGCCCATGCCGCCCAGCCCGGCGGTGAGCGCGATCGTGCCGGCCAGCGTCCCGCCGAACCGTTTGGCGGCCACCGCCGCGAACGTCTCGTAGGTGCCCTGCAGGATGCCTTGAGTGCCGATGTAGATCCACGAGCCGGCGGTCATCTGCCCGAACATGATCAGGCCGAGCGCCTCCAGGCGGCGGAACTCCTCCCAGTTCGCCCAGTCGCCGACCAGGTTGGAGTTGGCGATCAGCACCCGGGGCGCCCACTCGTGGGTGCGCAGCACGCCGACCGGTTTGCCGCTTTGCACCAGCAGCGTCTCGTCCAGTTTGAGCGTGGTGAGGGTGCGGATGATCGCGTCAAAGCTGGGCCAGTTCCGGGCGGCCTTGCCGGACCCGCCATAGACGATCAGTTGTTCGGGATGCTCGGCCACCTCGGCGTCGAGGTTGTTTTGGATCATCCGCAGCGGCGCCTCGGTCTGCCAGTCGAGGGCGGTGAGGGTGGTGCCGCGCGGGGCGCGAACGGTGCGAGTCATCGGTGACCCTCTCTTTCCGTCATGAGCGGCCTCTCCGTCGGGACGGTCGCTTCATCATGATCATGCGAAAATGTTGGGAATCCTAGCGGATTCGCATGATCATGACCCAATCTAGCTGCTATTCCAGCGGCTCGGACAACGCGCTGTCGGCGGCGGCGACCGCCGCGCCGCTGCGCACGAACTCGACGGCGGCCTCGATCTCCGGGGAGAGCGGCCGGTCCGGTCCCGGCCCGCCCACCGAGTGGCGCAGCGCGGCGACCACCGCGCCGGTGGCGGGACCGGGTCGCGCGGGGGCGCGCAGGTCTAGCGCGCGGGCCGCGGTGAGCAGCTCGATGGCCAGCACCTGGGTCAGCGCGTCGACGCCGCGGCGCAGCTTGCGGGCCGCCGACCACCCCATCGACACGTGGTCCTCCTGCATCGCCGAGGTCGGGATGGAGTCCACCGACGCCGGCGCCGCCAGCCGCTTGAGCTCGGAGACCAGCGCGGCCTGGGTGTACTGGGCGATCATGTGCCCGGAATCGACGCCGGGGTCCGCGGCGAGGAACGGCGGCAGGCCCCGACTGCGCGCCACGTCCAGCATCCGGTCGGTGCGCCGCTCGCTGATCGAGGCCACATCGGCGGCGGCGATGGCCAAGAAGTCCAACACGAAGGCGATCGGCGCGCCGTGGAAGTTGCCGTTGGACTCGACCCGGCCGTCCGGGGTGACCACGGGGTTGTCGATGGCCGAGGCCAGCTCGCGCGTGGCCACCACCCGCGCGTGGGCGAGGGTGTCGCGCGCCGCGCCGGCGACCTGGGGGGCGCAGCGCATCGAGTAGGCGTCCTGCACGTAGACGCGGCCCTGCTCGGGGTGCGCGGCGATGATCGGCGAGCCGGCGAGCAGGGCGCACATGTTCGCCGCCGCCGCCGCCTGGCCGGGGTGCGGGCGCAGCGCCTGCAGGTCTGCCGCGAAGACCCGCTCGGTGCCCAGCATCGCCTCCACGCTCATCGCCGCGCTCAGGTCGGCGGTGCGCAGCAACAAGTCCAGGTCGGCGCAGGCGAGTAGCAGTTGGCCGAGCATCCCGTCGGTGCCGTTGATCAGCGCCAGGCCCTCCTTCTCGACCAACTGGATCGGCTCCAACCCGGCCGCCGCCAGCGCGTCGGCGGCGCGGCACGGCGCCCCGCTGGCGTCGCGCGCCTCGCCCTCGCCGATCAGGACCAGCGCGACATGCGCCAGCGGCGCGAGGTCGCCCGAGCAGCCCAGGGAACCGAACTCACGCACCACCGGGGTGATCCCGGCGTTGAGCAGCCCGGCGAGCGCGAGCGCGGTGCCGCGGCGGACGCCGGTGCGCCCGGTGGCCAGGGTGGACAGCCGAAGCGCCATCATCGCCCGCACCACCTCCCGCTCGACCTCCGGCCCGGAGCTGGCGGCGTGCGAGCGGATGAGCGAGCGCTGCAACGCGGCCCGTTGCGCCGGCGCGATGTGCTTGGTGGCCAGCGCCCCGAAACCGGTGGAGATGCCGTAGTGCGGCACCGGGTCCTCGGCGAGCGCCTCGATGATCGCGCGGGAGCCGTCGATGGCGGCCAGCGCCGCGTCGGTGAGCGCCACCGCAGCACCGTGCCGGGCGATGGCCAGCACCTCGGCCTCGGTGAGCGGTCCGACCCCGATCTCAATTGCTTGCATGGCGTTGCCTGCCCCTCGTCGTGTTCCTTCACCCCAGTATCTGGCCACCCCCGCGATCGCCTCATCGCGGGCCATGACGGCGGCCGCCGCCGAGCTGCTCCCCACGGGGCCGAGGTCGGCGACACGGGGCGCGAAACGACGTGATCAAGCGTTTTCGCTCAGACGCTTGGCGAAAACGCTTGATCACGCGGTGGGTGTCCGGGTGGTGGGTGTCCGGTCAGTGGGCGCACTGGTGTCGGTGCCGGCCGCTGAGGGTGATGTCATCGACGTCGCGGCCGCGCGCCGCTAGCGGCGCGCGGCCGGTCGGCGGGCCAGCACCCCCAGCGCGATAGCGGCCAGGAGCAGCAGCGCCCCGGTCCGCGCGTAGGCGTCGTTGGCCGAGCCACCCGTCATCGGCAGCGAGAACGCCGGCACATCCCGAACGGTGATCAGAAAGTGGCCGAGCGCGTCGCTCGCCGCCGCGGTGGCCACCCCAGCGCCGCCGGCTCCGATCGTCACCGAACCGTCGGCGGCCACCGTGAAACGCACCGCCTCGGCCAGCAGCTGGTAGCCGGCCGGGGCGGCGGTCTCGGTCAGCCAGTAGTCGCCGGGCCGGATGCCGACGATCTGGAACAGTCCCGGGCTGGCCGGGCCGACCGGAGCGACCGGAAGGGTCGCGATAGGGGCGCCCGGCGAGCCACCGTCGTCGGCCAGCAGTTGGAAGGTCGAGCCCCCGATCGGGGCCCAGGCGCCGGCGGGGTTCTTGGCCACTTTCTCCACACTGAGCACGCCTGGCGTGGTGTGCTCGGTGCGGCACGGATACGGGTCGCACGTGCCGTGCCCGGCCGGTCCGTAGTCGCCTTGCGGGCTGGTGGCCAGCGCGGTTACGGAATTGCGCAGCGTGACGAAATAGGCGTCGGAGCTGACCGTGACCTGGTAGGTCAGCACGGCGGACTCCCCGGCGGCCAGGGTGACCGGCGCGGTGACCAGCAGGTGGTCCGGTCCTGGGTCGGGTACCCCCACCGGGGGCGCGGCGCCGACCGTGAGCCGCGCCGATCCGGCCACGAACGCGGCGTGGCTCGCCACCTCGGACAGGTCGTCGGTGATGACCAGGCCGGTGACCGGGTTGCCGCTCTCGGCATCGGTCGCGGTGACCGTGTAGCTGATCGTGGCGCCCGGCGAGACCACTGAGCCGGACGGCGGGTCCGCTGCCTTGGTCAGGGCATAGATGCCCGCCTCACAGTTCGGGGCGCCGTCCTCGGCCGACCCGGCGCCCCACCATGAGTCGCCCGGACCGGTGTAGGTGGCGACGATCGTGTAGCGGTCCGACAGCGACGCGGCGGTGTATGCGTCCGGCAGCTCAGGGATCGGGATCTTCACCAAGGTCCGGTCGTTGCCCGACGCGGAGAAGATGTAGTTGCCCGATTTCGCCAGGCCCCAGGACAGCGGGATGGTGCCGATCTCGAATATGGTGTACGTCCCGCCTCCGTTCGGGTGTATCCGGTACAAAATCGAAGTGTCGGGGGCGCCGCTGCTCGGGGTCGCCGAGGCGATGATGTCGCCGCCGTCGATGGTCATGAAATCGCCCGCCGAGGTGGACGCGTCGGGGTAGTCCGCGATCTTCGAGCCGCTCACCTGGCCGGTTCCCTCGGTCGACATGTCGATCACGAAAATGCCGGTGGTGTTCAGCCCGCCGGTCAGCAGGTTCCCGCTCGGGTCGAAGGACAGCGCGTTCCAGGTCGCGCCGCCCGGCGGCAGCCCGGACACCGCGATGGAGCCGAGGAACGCGCCGTCGGTGGTGTCGTACCGGTCCAGCCGGGTCCCGTCGCTGGTGATCGCGTATGCCGTGCTCTCGTCGACGCTGATGGCGATGTCCCCGTACGGCCAACCGTCCGGGGTGTAGCCGGGTGGTGTCTGCAGCGGCGCCGTCGCGAGCAGGTTGCCGTTGCTGTCGTAGCGCAGCAGGTCGATCGGCGCGCCCTGCGCCATCGTGGTTGATTCCACGAAAACGTCACTGTTGCCGCAATTCGGCGGTATTGGCGATCCCTTGGTGATGGCCGTCGCGGTGTCGGGATCGGAGTCCACCGGCGTGCTGGAGGTGGGCGTCCCCGCGGCATCGGACGGCAGGCCGCTCGCCCGCGCGGTGTTGGTGATCGCGGTCCTGGACTCGGTCACGCCGGCGGTGGTGAGCAGCGCGCTCTTGGACTGCCCCGTGGCCAGCAGGCCGAACGAGTAGACCCCGGTCGGGTCCGGGGCCACCCCAGCGGTCGTGTAGCCGGTTCCGCCGGAGAGCTGCTCGGCGGACAGCCGCACCTGGGTGAGCGCGGTGTTGCCGTCATTGGTGGCCGTGACACGCCACAGCGCGTCCGCGCCATAGGGGATGGTGGCGCTTTTCGCCCAACCGGCATCGCTTCCCGCGGCGCACGTCGGTTGGCTATTCGCGTCGTAGCTCGCGCACACCTGCTTGGTCAACGACAGGGCGGGATTCGGCGCGTCCAAAGTGATTGGGTAGTCCTCGGTCTCCCCCGAATCCTGCCAACCGGTCGGCGCCAGGGCTGGGGGCGTGGTCGAACCAGTGGCGCCGTATTGCAACCGCAGCCGCAGCCAGGAGGCCTTCTGAGTGGTCGCCACATTGCTCGGCACGGTCCAGGTCAGGGTGGCCGAGGTCGCGCCAGCGGGCACCTGGGTCGTCGCCTGATTGTTCGTCCCGGTGAACACGCCGCCGGCCTGAAAATCCAGATACCCAGTCAACGTGGCGGGCTGGGCCACATTGGCCAACGGCAGCGTCAAACTGATCGGTTGGCCCACATTCGCGGGGGCGGCCTGGACCCCCAGCGTGGTCAGTTGCGCCGCGGTCACGCCGTCGTAGCCCGCGTTGGAATTGTTGGCGGCGGTCGGGGCCGGGGGCGGCGTCGTGTTGTTCGCGGTCGCCGGGTAGTACGGGACCACGTTGCCACCGATGGCCAAACCATCCGCGGCGCCGGTCGCCCCGTAGTCGCCCGCCGAGTTGGCCGACATGGAGTTCGCCGCGACACCGTACGACGCGGGGGTGCTCACCCCGGAGACCTCCACCGAGTGCTGCTGGTTGAACAACGTGTAGAAGGGGTCGTAGGTGGCCGACAGGCCGCCATTCGTCGTGTTTATGGCCGACACCATGGTCGACGTCGACGGGCCGAAGTCAACCATTTGGTAGGACAGTTGTATATCGACCGAGGTGACCGCCTGGCCGCCAGTGTTGATCTGCACCTTGGACACCACGCTGGCCGCATTGTTATTGGCCGGGTCGGTGTTGGCCAGGGTGTATGACTGACGGAGCGCGGTGAGTAATGACGACACTGGTTCTGGGGTTGAATTATACGCTTGCACCAGATTGTTCACCGATGGCCCATACACGTTTCCGGTGGCCGCGTAATATCGCGCGCTGCCGGCCGCACCGGTGGGCACGGAAAGCGTTGGCGTGACCGCTGACCCGCCCACTGCGGTGGCCGTGAAAGTGTATTGGGGGTTGAAACTCAATACTCCCACGATGGCGTTGCCATTGCACTGCGCGCCGTTGGACACCGGTGACCCGGATGTCGCGCCGATGCACCACAGCCCCGGCCCGCCGACGGTGATGATCGGGTTGGCCAGCGGCCGGGAGAACGACAGGCGCACCGTTCCCACGTCCTTGAACTGTGACCATCCGGGCGAGGACAGCCCGAAGCCGCTCTCCAGCGTCCGCACGAACGCCTGGGACTGGGCGACCGTGGTGATCCGCGAGCCGGGAATCAGACCGTAGTAGATCATCGGCCACGAACTTGCCACGGTGGTGGAGAGCACCCCGGTGTTGTATGAGGTTGCCTGGTAGGCGGTCACCATCGAACCGGCGATGGAACTCTGGGCCTGCACGCTCAGCGTGCTCCGCAGCCCAGAAGGGAACGTCTCGCTCACCGTTGACGACAGGTTGTTGGCGTAGGTGGTGGCGGTCGAGGTCACCCCGGTGGTGGTGAGCGTCGTGTACGCGTCCGCCGCGTCATGGCCGTGGAACATCACCGCGAAGCCGGCGGCGCCCAATGCGGCCGCCACGACCGATCCGATCAGGCGCTTGGCGCGGAGTGTTCGTGAGGCGAACTTGACCCGGTCTGGCTCCAGCGGGGACCGGGGGCCCCGGGGGCGCGCACGCGCCTTCGGCGTCGACATCGTCGGGGTCCTCCTGGCACGTGGTCGCACCGTCAGCAAGCGTCGTGCTGCTGAGGCCCCCCCCATGAGTAACGACGCCGCGACGGTGACGTTCTGACCCAAACATGTCTGTGTCGTTTCTGTGTGAGCGGCGTCGTGACCGCATCCGCGCGGGTGGGTCGCGGAAACCGCGCGTTGCCAGTGCTTCGAGGTGCTCGATCCGGACGCGCGTCATCCGGCGCGCGTCACTGCCCAACGCGGAAGCGCGGTCCGTGCGCTGTGCGCGCCGCGCGGATCACACCGACGCGGTCAACTCGCGCATCGCGCTGGCGAAGCGGTCGACGTCGCTGGTCGAGCTGTGCGGCATGAGCCCGATGTGCACCACATCCGCGGCGCTGACCCCACCGCGGGTGAGCGCGGAAATCAATCCGTCCATGCCGGTTGGCCCCGTCCACACGGTTATCCCGCGCTCCAAGAGAAAGTCGGCGACCTCGTCGGCGCGGCACCCGCGAACGGCGAACGCGGCCACCGGGACCCGATCCCCCGCGCCGCCCAGCACGGTCACCGCGGGCATGGTCCGCAGCGGGGCCGACAACGCGCTGAACAGCAACGATTGCCGCGCTCCGGAGGCACGGATCGAGGAAATCAGCCGCTGCCGACGGGTTCCCACCGCGACCTCGTCCAAGCCGGCGAGGTGCTCGACGGCGGCGGTCACCCCGGGCAGCAGCTCGACCGGCAGCGATCCGGATTCCACGCAGCCCGCGCCGGCCATGTCCTCGATCTGCGCCAGCAGCCCGGGCCGGGCCACCAGCGCGGCCACGGTGGGCCCGCCGAAGCGGTTCGCCGAGACCACGACCAGATCCGCGCCGTTGGTCATCAGATCAATGGGCAAGTGGGGGATCGCGGCGCCGGCGTCCAGCACCACCAGCGCGCCCACCGCGTGCGCCTGGTCCGCGATCGCGCGCAAGTCGGGGAGCTGTCCGGTGGTCGGGTTGGCCAGCGGCACGGTCACCACCCTGGTGTTCGAACCGAGCAGTTGCTCGTACCGGGGGAGCGGCAAGTTTCCGGTGGCCGGGTCCACCTCGACCCAGTCGACTATCGCCCCGGCGCCGCGAGCCGCCGCGAGCCACGGCCGTTGGTTCGCCTCGTGGTCCATCCGGCTGAGCACGATCTGGTCGCCGAGCTGCCAGTCCCGGGCCAACGCGGTGGACAGCCGGCCGAGCAGGGTCGCGACGTTGCCCCCGAAAGCCACACAATCCCCCGGCACCCCGAGCAGGTCCCCCACCGCGTCGCGCGCTTGCGCCACGATCACCCCGCCGCGCTGGGAACGGGCCGACCGCGATCCGGGCTGCGCCGGAGCGGCGCGCAGCGCCGTGGTGATCGCACGAATCACGCTCTCGGGCTGCAACGCGGCATAGCTGCCCTCTAGGTAGACGGTGCCCGCGCCAAGCGTCGGGTACTGGCCACGGATCCGCGCCGAGTCGATACTCATGTCCTTATTGTTCCTGCCCCGATGGCTCCGATTGGGGCCAGAGCAACATGACCGTCCCTGACTGGAACAGCTTGACCCCGGCAAAATTCATGCTAGCTGCCCGGCTCGGAGGCTCGGCGCAGGCCCCTCGGCGGTCGTCCGAGCTCCGCTGGGGTCGCCCGGCCGGTCGTCCGAGCCCCGCTGGGGTCGCCCGGCCGGTCGTTGGCCCATCGGCGGAGCACACTGGTTGCCATGACTGATGATGTCGAGCCCGCGCAGCTGTCCACGCCCCTGCCCCAGACCGACGGGACGGAAACGCCTGACCCAGAGCCGGCCGCCGACCGCGGCGACTCCATGGAGGTCACCTCGATGGTCGAGCAGCCAGCCAAGGTGATGCGCATCGGGACGATGATCAAACAGTTGCTTGAGGAGGTCCGTGCCGCGCCGCTCGACGAGGCCGGCCGGCAGCGGCTGCGGGAGATCCACGAGACCTCGATCCGGGAGCTGGAGGACGGCTTGGCGCCAGAGCTGAGCGCCGAACTGGACCGTTTCACCCTTCCGTTCGGAGACGATGTGCCGTCCGAGGCAGAGCTGCGCATAGCGCAGGCGCAGCTCGTCGGCTGGCTGGAGGGGCTGTTCCACGGCATCCAGACCGCGCTGATCGCGCAGCAGATGGCCGCGCGCGCGCAGTTGGAGCAGATGCGCGCGCACGCCCTTCCCGGGCACGTCGCCGGCGGTGGCCAAATCGTCATCGGGCCGGGCGGGCAGATCATCGCCGGCGCGCCGGTCGGCCACCCCGGACCGGCCGGCGCCGGGCTGGGCGGCCCGGAGGAGGGCGAGTCCCGCGGCACCGGCCAGTACCTGTGACGGCCGGCGTTGGCGACACGGGGCGCCGCATCAGGAACGCACAGTTGGGCACGGCCGGATCGAGTGTGAATTGAGGCACAAATTCGTGAAAACGGGTGTGCCAGACCGGGCTTAGACGCTCGTTATCTATGTAGGCGTTCACCCGTGAGCGCCTGACATCGGAGGAGCGCAACCGCCGTGGCAATCTACCTCGCGGAACCCGAGGCAATGGATCGGGCGATGCTGCGTTCCCTGTGGCAGCGGGACCTGGTGGCGTGGCGACGGCTGGGGCTGGCCCGGGACGATGCCTACGGGTGGCTGCACTGCGGCATGGGCCCGGTTGATGCCGCCGCGTGGCTCCCGATCACCGATGTTCCGGCACTGGCCGGCAGCTTCGTCGCCATCAAATGGGGACCGCGCCGCGCCGCGCCGTGGATCGAGCACCAGTTCACCGGGCCGGCGGCGCGTGCCTGGGCCGCCGCGGGATTCACCTGGGCCGCCGCCGTCGGCTGGAGCGCCGTCGGCATTTTCGTGATGGAAGCGGCCCGGTGGCGCGAGCATGGGGTGGCTAACCCGTTTGAGGCGCTGGAATGGGACCGGTTCGGTTTCGACGCCCGCAGCGCGGCGCCCTGGCGGGCTGGCGGCCACCTGCCTCGCGACGCCCGGCATTGGCGCGCGTGCGGACTCACCGCCGAGCGCTTCGAGGCGCTCTGGGGAGCTCGTTGCGTCGATGTGTTCCAAGTGCCCACCGCGGACGAGGACCGCGACCGCTACGTGCTGGAGTGCGACGAGCCGCTCGACGGCGAGCAGCGCGACGACGTGCCCCAGAAGTGACTCCCGTCGGCCTGGCGCGACTGGGCCGCGCGGTTGGGCCGTCTCGTGGTTGAGTCGCGCGCCCGACTGTCGCGGCTGGGTCGCGCGGCTGCGTCGCGCGGTTGCGCCGTGCGCCCGGCTGGCGCGAAGCTTGACGCGGGAGACTGAGGTATGACCCGTGCCCCCAAGGGGATATTCGTCGGACTGAGCACCCTTGACGTCGTCCAGTTGGTCGATCAGATACCAGCGGCCGATGAGAAGGTGGTGGCCCGCGCGGTCAGCACGGCGGCCGGCGGGCCGGCGGCGAACGCGGCGGTCGCCTTCGCGGCGCTTGGCGGCGTCGGGCGGCTGGTGACGCGCGTGGGCGCCGATCCGGCGGGTGTGCTGGTGCGTGCCGATCTGGTCGCGCGCCACCTGGAGCTGATCAATTCCGCTGATCCGGAAGATGCCGCCACCACCGTGGTCACCGCCTTGATCACTGCGGCCACGGGTGAGCGTGCGGTCGTCTCCGCCGCCGACCACGGCCGCTCGGCCAGCGCCTTGGCCCGTCCCGCGGACGCCGCCGGCGACCGGGTCGATGCCGTGGCGGACGGGTCGGGGGATGTCGCTGTGGATGTCGCTGTGGATGTAGTGC
>WQZC01000086.1 GCA_009780925.1 Actinomycetes bacterium
GTTCTCGGCGGCGGCCGCGAAGCCGAGATCGGCGGCCACCGCGACCGGGTCCAGGCCCAGCGACGTGCCGGCCAGCGCGCCCGAGCCGTACGGGCTGACCGCCGCGCGGGCGTCCCAGTCGGCCAGCCGGTCGATGTCGCGCGCCAGCGGCCAGCAGTGCGCGAGCAGATGATGCGCCAACAGCACCGGCTGGGCGTGCTGCAGGTGGGTGCGCCCGGGCATGGCCACCCCAGGATGGCGCTCCGCCTGCCCGACCAGCGCGTCGATCAGCGCGCCCACCTCGCCGGCCAGCGCGCGCGCCTCGTCGCGCAGGCACATGCGGATCAGCGTCGCGATCTGGTCGTTGCGCGACCGGCCGGCCCGCAACCGGCCGCCCAGCTCCGCGCCGAGCCGGTCCAGCAGGCCGCGTTCCAACGCGGTGTGCACGTCCTCGTCGGCGGGCTCGGGGGCGAACGCGCCAGCACGGATGTCTTCGTCCAGCTGGTCCAGGCCGAACAGCAGCCCGCACAGCTCGTCGTCGGTCAGCAGTCCGGCGCGGTGCAACGCCCGGGCGTGCGCGCGCGACCCGGCGATGTCGTGGCGCGCCAGCCGCCAGTCGAAGCGGGTGGACTGCGACAGCGCGCGCAACGCGTCGGCCGGGCCGCCGGCGAACCGCCCGCCCCACAGCGACACGCCCGGGCCGGCGCCAACGGCCGCGTCGCCGCCGAGCTCAGTCAACGCCGAACTCCATCGCGGCGGCGTCCAGCGCCGCGTCGTCCTGGGCGCCGCGCCGATACGGGTTGGCGGCGATCCGGTCCGCGCCCGCCTCGGCGAACCCCGGCTCCAGCTCCCCGGCCAGGTAGGCGCGGCTCAGCTCCGAGGTCGGCCCCGCCGCGTACAGCTCCAGCTTCTCGCGGGAATCGGCGATGTCCAGGTTGCGCATGGTCAGTTGGCCGATCCGGTCCACCGGGCCGAACGCCGCCGTCTCCACCCGCTCCATGGACAGCTTGTCCGGGTGGTAGGACAGCGCCGGGCCGCGCGTGTCGAGCACGGTGTAGTCATCCCCGCGCCGCAGCCGCAGCGTCACCTCGCCGGTGACCAGCACCGCCACCCAGCGCTGGATGGCCTCGCGCAGCATCAGCGACTGCGGGTCCAGCCACCGGCCCTCGTACAACAGCCGGCCCAGCCGACGGCCCTGGGTGTGGTAGTTGTCCACGGTGTCCTCGTTGTGGATGGCGTTGAGCAGCCGCTCGTAGCCGATCCACAGCAGCGCCATCCCGGGGGCCTCGTAGATGCCCCGCGACTTGGCCTCGATGATCCGGTTCTCGATCTGGTCGGACATGCCCAGCCCGTGCCGGCCGCCGATCGCGTTCGCCGCCATCACCAGGCCCACCGGGTCGTCGCTGTAGTCGATGCCGTTGATGGCCACTGGGCGCCCGGCCGCGAACCGCAGCGTCACGTCCTCGGTCTCGATCGGCACCGCCGGGTCCCAGAAGCGCACCCCCATGATCGGCTCCACCGTCTCCATCGAGACGTTCAGCTGCTCCAGCGTCTTGGCCTCATGGGTGGCGCCCCAGATGTTGGCGTCGGTCGAGTACGCCTTCTCTTTGGCGTCCCGGTACGGCAGATGGTGTTCCACCAGCCATTGGCTCATCTCCGCGCGCCCGCCGAGCTCGCCGACGAAGTCCGCGTCCAGCCACGGCTTGTAGACGCGCAAGCTCGGGTTGGCGAGCAGCCCGTAGCGGTAGAACCGCTCGATGTCGTTGCCCTTGAAGGTCGAGCCGTCGCCCCAGATGTGCACGTCATCGGCGTGCATGGCGCGCACCAGCATGGTCCCGGCGACCGCGCGGCCGAGCGGGGTGGTGTTGAAGTAGACCCGGCCCGCGCAGCGGATGTGGAACGCGCCGCAGGTCAGCGCGGTCAGCCCCTCCTCGACCAGCTCGCGGCGGCAGTCCACCGCCCGCGCCAGTTCCGCGCCGTAGCGCAGCGCGCGATCGGGGACCCCGGCGATGTCGGGCTCGTCGTATTGGCCGATGTCCGCGGTGTAGGCGCAGGGCACCGCGCCTTTGGACCGCATCCAGGCCACGGCCACCGAGGTGTCCAGGCCACCGGAGAACGCGATGCCAACGCGTTCCCCCGTCGGCAGGGAAGTAAGGACCTTGCTCACTGGGCGTTGTCTCCTGACGGGTCTGGCTCACGGTGTTGCTGCGGGTCGGGTGGTGGGTTTGGCGCCGGCGGTTCCGCAGCCGGACGCGGCAGCGCCTCCCCGGTGGCGAACGCGCGCGACAGGTCGAGCAACGCGCGCGCGAGCTTGGGTCCGCCGCGCGGGTCGCGCGCCACCACCAGGATGGTGTCGTCACCGGCGATGGTGCCCGCCACCGGCGCCAGCGCCGCGCGGTCGAGCGCGCTGGCCAGGAAGTTCGACGCACCAGGCGGGGTGCGCAGCACCACCAGGTTGCCGCTGGCCTCGGCGGAGACGAGTAGTTCGCCGAGCAGCCGGGCGAGGCGGTGCGGCGGGTCGTCCCCGGCCGCCCGGGCGGTCAGCGGCGCGCCGTCCTCCGGCACGACATACACCGGCAGCCCGCCGTCGGGCGCGCGCAGCTTGACCGCGCCCAGCTCGTCCAGGTCGCGCGACAGCGTCGCCTGGGTCACCCGCAACCCGTCGTCCCGCAACGCCTCGGCCAGCTCCACCTGGGACCGAACCAGCTGGGTGGCGAGGATCGCCACGATCCGGGCGTGCCGCGCCGCTTTGCCGCCGATCGCGGCGGTGGCCGGCGGCGCGATCTCGGACGCCGCCACCGCGGCCCCCGGCCCGGCTGCGGCGGCAGCGGCAGCGGCGGCAGCGGAGCGCGCCATCAGCGGCGCTCCAGCAGCCAGGCCAACAGCGCCTTCTGCGCGTGCAACCGGTTCTCCGCCTCGTCCAGCACCGCGCTGCGCGGCCCGTCGATCACCTCGGCGGCGATCTCTTTGCCCCGGTAGGCCGGCATGCAGTGCAACACCAGGGACGCCTCGGCGGCGCGGGCCAGCAGCGCCGGGGTGAGCGAGTACGGCAGGAACGGGGTCTCGCGGACCGCCCGCTCGTGTTCTTGCCCCATCGAGACCCAGGTGTCGGTGGCCACCGCGTCCGCGCCGTCCACCGCGGCCAGCGGGTCAGTGGTCACCGTGACCGACCCGCCGGTGGTCGCGGCGATCCGCCCGGCGTCGGCCACCACCGCCGGATCCGGGTGGTAGCGCTCCGGCGCCGCGATCACCACGTGCATCCCCGCCGTCGCGCCGCCGAGCAGATAGGACCCGGCCATGTTGTTCGCCCCGTCGCCCAGGAAACACAGCTTCCGGCCAGCCAGTCCCCCCAGACGCTCCCGGATGGTCTGCAGGTCAGCGAGGATCTGGCAGGGATGGAAGCTGTCGGTGAGCGCGTTGACCACCGGCACCCGGCTCACCCGCGCCATCTCCTCGATGCGGTCCTGGCCGCCGGTGCGCCACACGATGGCCACCACCTGCCGGTCCAGCACCCCAGTGGTGTCCGCGATCGACTCCCGGATCCCGATGCCGGCCAGCCGGCCGTCGACCATGGTCGGGTAGCCGCCGAGCTCGGCCACCCCGACCGCGAACGACACCTGGGTGCGCAGCGTCGGCTTGTCGAAGATGAGCGCCACCGATTTCGGCCCCGCCAACGGACGGAACCCGAGCCGGTCCGCCTTCATCGCGCCGGCCAGGTCAAGCACTTCGGCCTGCTCGGCCGGGCTCAGGTCGTCATCGCGCAACAGGTGCCGGGTCATTGCTCGCTCTCCTGGTTGGTTCCCTGGGAGGTGCTGGCTCCATTGACGGCGCTGGTCGCCTCGGCGCCGCCGGCCACCGCGTCGATGGCCACCGCGTCGATGGCGCTGGCGAGTCGGTCCACGGCGTCGTCGATCTCGGCCTCGGTTACGAGCAGCGGCGGGGCGAGCCGCAGCACGTCCGGGCGCACCGCGTTGACCAGCAGCCCGCGCTGGCGGGCGGCGGCCTCGATCGCGGCAGCGTGTTGGCCACTCAGGGCCACCGCGCGCCACAGCCCGGCGCCGCGCTGGCCGGACACCAGCGTGCTGTCGATGCCGGCCAACCGCCGCGCCATGCGCTCACCGGCGCGCCGCGCGTGCCCCAGCAAGTCCTCGCGCGCGATGGTGTCCAGCACCGCCAGCGCGGCGGCGCAGCTGACCGGGTTGCCGCCGAACGTGCTGCCGTGATCGCCGGGGCGGAACAGCTCGGCGGCGGCGCCGAGCCCGACGCACGCCCCGATCGGCAGGCCGCCGCCAAGCCCCTTGGCCAGGGTGAGCACATCGGGCCGCACCCCCTCGGCGAGGCTGGCGAACCAGTGCCCGGTGCGGCCGATGCCGCTTTGCACCTCGTCGATGACCAACAAAGCGCCCGCGTCATCGCAGACCCGCCGGGCCGCCGCCAGGTAGCCGGGCGGGGGCGGCACCACCCCGCCCTCGCCGAGCGCGGGCTCGAGGAAGAGCGCGGCGGTGCGCTCGGTGACCGCGCCGCGCAGCGCGTCGGCGTCGCCGTAGTCCACGAAGGCGACCGGGCCGGGCAGCGGGGCGAACGGCTCCCGCTTGGCGGGGCTGCCGGTGATCGCCAGCGCGCCGAGCGTGCGGCCGTGGAAGCTGCCATGCGCCGCGACGATCTCGGTCCGACCGTCCGCCTCGCCGCCGGCGCGGCCGTGCCGGCGGGCCAGCTTGAGCGCGCACTCGTTGGCCTCCGCGCCGCTGTTGGCGAAGAACACCCGGCCAGGCGCGCCGATCAGTTCGATCAGCCGCTTGGCCAGGGCGAGCCCGGGCTCGTGCGCGGTGAGGTTGGAGGTGTGCGCCAGCTTGCCGACCTGCTCGCGCACCGCGTCAACAATCGCCGGGTGCGCGTGGCCCAGCGCGCTGACCGCGATGCCGGCGACGAAGTCCAGGTACTCGTTGCCTTCGACGTCCCACACCCGGACCCCGCGGCCGTGGTCGAGCGCGATCGGCGGGGTGCCGTAGTTCGGCATCATCACCGCGTCCCAACGGTCCCGCATGGCTGAGTTGCTGGTGCTGGTCGGGTTACTGATGCTGGTCGGGCTGGTCATGCCGACGCCTCCGATTCGTCCGTTGGTCCGCCCGGCGCGGGCCGCACCATGGTGCCGATGCCCTCGCTGGTGAACACCTCGAGCAGCAGCGCGTGCGCCACCCGGCCGTCGAGCACATGGGCGCGTGGCACGCCGCCATCGACGGCCCGCAGGCAGGCCTCCATCTTCGGGGCCATGCCGGCGTCCAGACTCGGCAGCAGCGCCCGCAGCTCGTCGGCGGTGATCTCGCTGAGCACCTCGTCGCGCGCCGGCCAGTCCGCGTACAGGCCCTCGACATCAGTGAGCATGACCAGCTTCTCGGCGCGCAGCGCCACCGCCACCGCAGCGGCCGCCGTGTCGGCGTTGACGTTGTAGGACAGCCCGTCCGCGCCGCGCGCGACCGTCGCGAGCACCGGGATCCGGCCCGCGTCCAGCAGCGCGCGCACCGTGGCGGGATCGACCGCCACCACGTCCCCGACCTGGCCGATGTCGACCGGCTCCCCGTCCACCAGCGCGGGCCGTCGAGCGGCGGTGAGCAGCCCGCCGTCCTCGCCGGACAGCCCGACCGCGTACGGGCCGTGATCGTTGATGGCGTTGACCAAGTCGCCGTTGACCTGACCGGTGAGCACCATCCGCACCACCGCCATCGTCTCGGCGGTGGTGACCCGCAGGCCGGCGCGGAACTGGGTCGGGATGCCGAGCCGGTCGAGGTGCTCGGTGATTTGCGGCCCGCCGCCGTGCACCACCACCGGGTTGAGCCCGGCGCAGCGCAGGAACGCGATGTCCTCGGCGAACGCGCGCCGCGCCAGCGGGTCGCCGATCGCGTTGCCGCCGCACTTGACCACGATCACCTTGCCGTGGAAGCGCTCCAGCCAGGGCAGCGCGTCGATCAGGGTGGCGGTCTTGGCGAGCGCGCGCTCGAGGTCCCGGGTCATGACGAGTAGGCGGAGTTCTCGTGCACGTACCCCACGGACAGGTCCGTGGTCCAGATGGTCGCCGCGTGCGAGCCGGCGTGCAACGCCACAGTGATCGCCACGTCCCGGGCGGTCAGGTCGACCAGTTCGCGCGGCTCGCCGGCGGCGCCGGCGTGGCACACCGCGACCCCGTTGATCGACACGTCGATCCGGTCCGGGTCGAACGCGGCGTCGGTGGTGCCGACGGCGGCGAGCACCCGGCCCCAGTTGGGGTCGTTGCCGAACAGCGCGCACTTGAGCAGGTTGTTGCGGGCGATCGACCGTCCCACCGCCACCGCGTCCGCCTCGTTGGCCGCGCCGACCACCTCGATGGCGACCTGCTTGGTCGCGCCCTCGGCGTCGGCGAGCAGCTGGGCGGCCAGCTCGGCGCACACCGTCCGCACCGCCTCGGCGAGGTCCCCTGGCTGCGGGGCGGTGCCGCTGGCCCCGCTGGCCAACAGCAGCACCGTGTCGTTGGTGGACATGCACCCGTCGGCGTCCACCCGGTCGAAGGTGACGGCGGTCGCGGCGCGCAGCGCCGCGTCCAGCTCGGCGGGGCCGGCCGCCGCGTCGGTGGTCAGCACGCACAGCATGGTGGCCAGGGCCGGCGCGAGCATGCCGGCGCCCTTGGCCATGCCGCCGACCGTCCAGCCGTCGGGGTGGGTGATCGAGGCCTGTTTGGCGACGGTGTCGGTGGTGCGGATCGCATCCGCCGCGTCCGCGCCCCCGGCTGGGCTGAGCGCGGCGGCCGCCGCGTCCACCCCGGCCAGCAGGCGCGCCATCGGCAGCCGCTCGCCGATCAGGCCGGTGGAGCAGACCGCGACATCGCGCGACGCGCCCAGCCCCAGCGCCTCGGCGACCTCATCGGCGGTGGCCCGCGCGTCGGCGAGCCCGGCCGCCCCGGTGCACGCGTTGGCCCCACCAGAGTTCAGGACCACCGCGCGCAGTCGCCCGTCGGCGACGGCCTGGCGGGTCCAGCGGACCGGTGCGGCCTGCACCCGGTTGGTGGTGAACACCGCTGCCGCGCCGGTGTCGGGCCCGTCGTTGACCACCAGCGCCACATCCTTGGCGCCGGTTTTCTTCAGGCCGGCGGTCACGCCGGCGGCGCGGAACCCTTTGGCGGCGGTGACGCTCATGCGGCGAACCTCTCAGTGTTGTGCCGCTTGCGCGGCGCCTGCGGAGCAGTCGCGTTGGGCACGCTCACGGCGCTATCCCATCGGCGGTCAGTCCGGCCGTCTCGGGCAGGCCGAGCATCAGGTTGGCGTTCTGGATGGCCTGCCCGGCCGCGCCTTTGCCCAAGTTGTCGATCGCGCTGGTGACGATGATCCGGCCGGAGCTGGTGTCGATCGTCGCCTGCAGCTGGGCCGAGTTGGAGCCGAGGGTGGCGGCGGTGCGCGGCTGGCGCCTATCGGGCAGCACGTGCACGAACGGCTCACTTTCGTAGGCGGCGGCCAGCGCCTCGCGCGCGTCGGCGGCGGTCAGCCCGGCGCGGGCCGGCCGAGCGGTGACGGCGGCCAGGATGCCGCGCGGCATCGGGGCCAGCAGCGGGGTGAACGACAGCGTCCGCGCGCCGGTGGCCTGCACGATCTCCGGCACGTGCTGATGCGCGCCCACCTTGTACGGGGAGACGTCGCCCATCACCTCGGCGCCCAGCAGGTGCGCGGCCGGGTCGCGTCCGGCCCCCGAGGCGCCGGACGCGGCGACGACGACCACGTCGTCCGGCTCGGCCAGGCCCGCAGCGATCAGCGGGGCGAGCGCCAGGATCGTCGCGACGGCGTAGCAGCCGGTGTTCGCCACCCGGGCGGCGGCGGCGATCCGCGCCCGCTGGCCGGGCAGTTCCGGCAGGCCATAGGTCCACGCGCCGTGGTAGTCGCCGCGGTAGTGCCGCGCGTACACCAGCGGGTCGGTGATGCGGTGGTCCCCGCCCAGGTCGACGATCCGGACGTCCGCGGGCAGCTGCTCAGCGAACTCCCCGGAGGCCCCGTGCGGCAGCGCCAGGAAGACCAGCCGCGCGTCGGCCACCGCCTGCGGCGTCGTCTCGGCGATCTCCAGGTGCGCCAGCGACCGCAGCTGCGGATGAACGATGTCGAGCCGTTGCCCCGCGCTGCTGTGCCCGGTGGCCGCGACCACCTCCAGCGCCGGGTGCGCGGCCAGCAGGCGCAGCAGCTCCCCGCCGGCGTACCCGCTCGCGCCGACCACCGCCACTGGATGACTCACTCGAACAATTATGCACGCACATGCAAGTTCATTCAGCATCGGGTGGCCGGAGCCACGTCTTCACGTGGACTTCACGAGCGGTTTCGGGGACCCAGTACAGTGTGCGGATGCGTCAGAACCAGCCACGCGTCATCGCCCCACGCGTCATCGCCGAGCCGCCGCGAACCGGCCGCCACGCACCGGGCGAGAAGCCTCTCTCGGGGAGCCGCCCCAGGCTGCGACGACCCGCGCCGCGCACGAGCCGGCCTCGCCTGGCCGCGTGCGTCGGGCGGGCCGCGCTCGTCGGGCTCGCCGCGCTGGCCGGATTCCTCGCCTGGCCCGGCGCCGCCGGCGCGGACACCGTGGTCGACACCATCACCATCGCCCCACCGGGTGCCAGCGCCTCCCTGCCGAGCCTCCCGTTCGGCGCGGCGATCTCCCCGGACGGCGGCCGGCTCTACGTTCCGGACGCGCTCACCGGCACCATGGCCGTGATCGACACCGCGCGCAACGCTGTCATCGACACCATCACAGTCTCCGCCTCGCCTGGGATGCTCCACAGCGCGGCGGTCACCCCGGATGGGCGCTACGTGTACGTCACCGACTGGGTCGCCGCTTCGGTGTTCGTGATCGACACCACCAGCGACACCCTCGCCGCGACCATCGCCCTCGCCGCCGGCAGCGACCCGCAGGGCGTGGCGATCACCCCGGACGGGAAGCACGCGTACGTCGCCAACAGCCAGGGCAACACGGTAAGCGTGATCGACACCACCAGCAACACGGTGCTCGCCACCATCGACATCGGCCCCGACAGCAGCCCGCAGTCGGTGGCCATCAGCCCGGATGGCACGCGCGTCTACGTCGCCAATTCCGGCGCGACGCCCGACTACCACGGCACGATCAGCGTCATCGACACCACCAGCAACACCGTGATCGACACCATCGACATCGGCGCCGACACCAACACCTCGGCGCTCGCGGTCACCCCGGACGGGCGGCACATCTACGCCGCCAACGACGGAATCCCGAGCACCGTGCCGTCCTACGACAGCACAGTCAGCGTGATCGACACCAGCAACGACACGGTCATCCGCACCGTGCCCATCGGCGCCGGCGCCCGCCCGTCCGGGGTGGCGATCACCCCGGACGGGAAATTTGCCTTGGTCACCAACAGCTGGGACAACACGGTGAGCGTGCTCGCCACCGCCAGCAACACCGTGGTGAACACCTTCGCGGCGGCCACCGCGGCCCCCAACACCTTCCCCACCGCCATCGTGATCGCCCCGGACGCGCGGCACGCCTACATCACCAACTCGCAATCCACGATGACCTCCCCGACCGGCTCCCCCACCAGCACGGTCAGCGTGATCGCGCTGGACACCGCGCCGCAGATCACCACGCCGTCCCTGCCGGCCGGCAAGGTTGGCGCCGGCTACTCGGGCGCCGTCACGGCCACCGGTTACCCGGCCCCGGACCTGGCCGTCACCGGCGGCGCGCTGCCCCCGGGGTTGGCGCTCGCCGCCGACGGCGCCCTAACCGGCACGCCTACCACGGCCGGCACATACACCTTCACCGTGACCGCGACCGCCCAGGTCCACGGGCAGACGATGACCGCAACCCAGGCCTACACGATCGTCATCGACCCGGCGCCATCACCAACCACCGCGCATCCATCGCACACAGCGACGGAAACGTCGAACATCCCAGCACCGCCGTCGCCCACCGGGCCGCCCGCGATTGACGGCGGGCTCGGCGCGAACGCCCCAGCCCCAAGCGATGCGCTGGGCTGGCCAGCGCTCGCCGGGCTGGCACTGGCGCTGGCCGGCGGGTCCGGCCTCGTCTGGTCACGCCGCCTCCGCCCGCGCGGAACCTCCCACTAGCCACGAGCCAGCGCCCCAGTTCCGCTCAGGCCAACGGGTTGTTCCAGCGCACCCCTGCGAACCGGGCGAAATCCGAATCGGCGGATTGAA
>WQZC01000087.1 GCA_009780925.1 Actinomycetes bacterium
CTGGCCCACCACGTGGCCCGGCTGGCCGATGACCACGCCCGCGCCCAGCGCCTGGCGCAGGCGCTGGGCGCCGACCCGGCGCTGTTCCCCACCAACATCGTGGTGCTCGCGGTGCCCGACGCGCCCGCGCTGGCCGCGGCGGCGGGCGAGCATGGGGTGCGGGTCTCGGTGATGGGGCCGCGCGTGGTGCGGTTGGTGACCCATCTGGACGTGGACGACAACGGGATCGATCGGGCGATCGAGGTGTTGGCGCCGCTGCTCGCGGGGCGGGTCGGCGCGGTCTGACGGCGCGCTGACGGAGCGCCGGTAACGATCCGGTCTCAGTTCCCGGAACCGCTATTCCTATAACAAAGTTTGTTGTAGATTTTGGGCACTGCCGCTCGATCGCGAGAGGAGGCGCGGTGGCCCCGGAGACCCGAACTGACCCGGTTCGAGGAACCCAGGGTTGGCTGCGCACCGCCAACGACCGCGCGGCGCTCAGGTTGTTCCTTGACCATGGCGCGCTGACGCGCACCCAGCTGGGCGAGTTGACGGGGCTGTCGAACCCGACCGCGAACCAGATCGCGGCCCGGCTGGAGGCGGCGGGACTGATCACCGAGGTCGGGCAGCTCACCGGTCGGCGCGGGCCCAGCGCGGCCGCCTACGCGATCCGGCCGGAGCGCGCGATCGGTGTGGCGGTGGACATCGATGTCGCGGTGGTGCGCTCCCGGGTGGTCGACGCGGTGGGCAGCGCGCACGGCACCGCCCTCGCGCCGAAGGCCGGTCCGGGCAAGGACCGCTCGGCGGTCGGTGATGTGACCGCCGCGATCGAAGCCGCGTGCGCGCTGGCCGGGGTGGACACGGCTGCGGCGCGCCGGGTGCTGGTCGCGGTGCAGGGCGCGGTCGATCCGGCGACGGACACGGTGCGCTTCGCCGACACCCTGGCGGGGTGGCCGCGTCGCGGCGCGCGCCAGCAGTTGGCGACCGCGTTGGCCGTGCCGGTGGACATCGAGAACGACGCCAACATGGCCGCCGTCGCCGAGCGGAGCGCCGGCGCTGGCGCCGGCGCGGCGGACTTCGCCTACCTGTGGCTCGGTGAGGGCCTGGGCTTGGCCTTCGACATCGGCGGGCAGATCCACTCCGGCCGCACCGGCGGCGCGGGCGAGCTCGGCTACTTGCCGGCGCCGTGGGATGTCGCGCGGTATCAACCGGGCGCGGTGGATATGCAGGGCGTCGCCGGCGGCCCCGCCGTGCTGCGGCTGGCCCGGGCCGCGGGGATCAAGGCCCGGGGGTATCGCAACGTGATCGCCGCCCTCGCCGACGGGGTCGCCGCCGGAGCGCGCGAGCAGTTGCTGAGCGCGTTGAGCGAACGCGTCGCGCTGCTGGTGGTCCCCGTGCTGGCGCTGTTGGAGCCGGAGCGCGTGGTGCTGGGCGGGCCCACCGGCGCGGCCGGCGGTGGGGCGTTGGCGGCGATGGTGGCCGCCCAGGTGCGTGGCGCCACGCGCTGGCGGCCCGACGTCAGGGCCACCCAGGTCGCGGTCGACCCGGTGCTGCGCGGGGCCGGGGAGCAGCTGCGGACCCGCCTGCGCGCCGACCTGCTGGCCGAGGTGGGCGGTGGCTCCGCATGATCCCCGGCCCGAGCGGCGCGAACAGACCGAACAGACTTCCCTGTGACGATGCCACGTCCAGACCCACCCCTTCGAGCACGGAAATGGAGTCCGCATGAAGAGACGAAAACTAGCCCGGATGCTGCCGGTCGTGGTGGCCGGCGTGGCCGCGGTGGCCACGCTCGCCGCCTGCGGCAGCAGCGGCAACAAGACCGCCGCGACAACCGCTGCCGCTCCTCCCGCGACCAGCGCGCCGGCCTCCGCGCCGGCCTCCGCGCCGGCTTCGACACCGGCGGCGCCGCTGAGCGGGACGATCTCGCTTTGGCATGAGTGGACCGACCGTGAGGCCGGCGTCATCCAGAGCGTCATCGATGACTTCACCGCGGCCAACCCCGGGGTGAAGGTGAATGTGCACGGCGGGCAGGACGACGACAAGTTGCAGAAGGCGATCGCGGCCGGCAACAGCGTCGATGTCGCCATCTCGTTCTCCGGTGACATCGTCGGCCCGTTCTGCTCGTCGGGGGCGTTCAAGGACCTCGCCCCGTACATCGCGCAGGACAACGTCGACATCAGCCAGCTATCCGATGTGCCGGCCGCGTACACCCAGTTCAACGGCAAGCGGTGCGCGATGCCGCTGCTGGCCGACGCCTACGGCCTGTACTACAACAAGGACATCCTGGCCAAGTACGGCTACACCGATCCGCCCAAGACGCTCGGCGAGCTCGAGACGATGGCGCTGAAGATGACGACCTACAACGCCGACGGCTCGATCAAGACCCTCGGTTTCAACCCGATGATGGGTTTCTACGAGAACGCCTCCACGAACATCGGTCCGGCGGCGGGCGCGCCCTGGCTGAACTCCGACGCCACGCAGTCCGCCATCGACTCCAATGGGGCGTGGGCGGATCTGATGGCCTGGCAGAAGGGCTTCGTGGACAAGATCGGCTACGACAAGCTGAACAAGTTCACCGCTGGGCTGGGGCAGGAGTTCGAGGCCAACAACGCCTTCGAGACCGGCCAGGTGGCGATGCTGCTGGACGGCGAGTGGCGCACCGCGTTCATCAAGGACGACTTGGCGGGCAAGACGCCGCTGAACTATGGCACCGCGCCGTTCCCGACCGCCGATGACCACACCGACCTGTACGGCGGCGGGTTCATCACCGGCACCATCATCGGGATCGGCAAGGGCTCGAAGAACCCGGACCTGGCCTGGGCGCTGGTCAAGTACCTGACCATGGACACCGGCGCAGTGGTCAAACTGGCCAACGGGCTGGGCAACGTGCCGACCACCAAGGACGCGCTGGCCTCCCCGGACCTGAACCTGGGCGACCAGTTCCAGACGTTCCTGGACGTCATGAACAACCCGAACTCGCAGGGCCCGCCGGTCAGCATGATTGGGACCGCGCCGATGGACGCGCTGGACCAGTTCTGGCAGAAGTACCAGTCCGGTGGGGCGTCTGACTTGAACGGTGGCATCTCCAGCGTCTCCAAGGACGTCAACAACCAGCTGTCGCTGGCCGGAGCCGGAGGACCGTGACCGTGGCCAGTCCCCAACTGGCCGACAACGCGGGAGTGGGGGTTGGGGCGCCGAGCGCGCCCCAACCCGCTCCTCTGCCCAGAAAGAACCAATCGCGGCAGTGGCGGCGCCGGCTTGTGATCATCGCGATGCTGGCGCCGACCGTGGCCGGTCTGCTGGTCTTCTTCGCCTATCCGTTGATCGCCAACATCTACTACTCGCTCACCAGGTACAACCTGATGTCGGCGCCCAAATGGATCGGCCTGCGCAATTACAAGTACCTGTTCACCCAGGACCCGTACATCTGGCAGGCCACCAAGAACACGCTGTGGTTCGTGGGCATCCTGGTCCCGGCGCGGATAGTCATGGCCTTGGTCGTGGCCGGGCTGTGCGCCCGGGCGCGGCGCGCCGCCGGGGTCTGGCGCACGCTGTTCTACCTGCCGGCGCTGGTCTCGCCGGTGGCCAGCGTGGTCGCCTTCGTGTTCCTGTTCAACCCGGGCACCGGGCCGGTCAACAAAGTGCTGGCCAACCTGGGCATTCACGGCCCGATGTGGTTCAACAGCCCCACCTGGTCCAAGCCGTCGCTGGTGCTGATGGGCGTGTGGGTCATGGGCGATATCATGATCATCTTCATGGCGTCGTTGCTGGACGTGCCCAAGGACCAGTACGAGGCCGCGTCCCTGGACGGGGCCAATGGCATGCAGAAACTGCGCTACGTCACCTTCCCGAACATCGTCCCGGTGCTGGTCTTCGCGCTGGTGACCGGGGTGATCGCGGCGCTGCAATACTTCACCGAGGCCTCGGTGGCCTCCACCGTGGCCAGCAACAAGGCCACCGGATCGGGTGACACGCTCTCCACCGTCATGGGCTATCCGCAGAACTCGCTTTTGACCTACACCCAATGGCTCTACAACCGTGGCTTCGGCGCCTACCAGCTCGGCTACGCCAGCGCGCTCGCGGTGGTGCTGTTCCTGGTCGCCGGGATATTCCTGATCGTCTTCCTGCGCTGGGTCAAGGCGTTCAACCCGGAGGGGGCGCGATGAGCGCCGCGACCACCGCCGAGCGGCCGGTCGCCGCGCCGCCGAGCCGGTCGTTCACCCCGCGCTCGCGGCACAGCCGGCTGACGCTGACGTGGATCGCCGAGCACGCGTTCATGCTGGCCCTGGCGCTGCTGTTCATGTTCCCGATCGTGTTCGTGCTGCTCACCTCGTTCATGGGCCCGCAGCAGACGCTGACCGGGGCGCTGTGGCCGCACCCATTCGCGTTCAGCAACTACTCGCGGGCGTTCACCGGGGCGCCGCTGGCGCGCTGGTTCGCCAACTCGCTGGAATACGCGGGCCTGTCCACCATCTTCATGATCCTGTCCAGCGTGCCGGCCGCCTACGTGCTGGCGAAGATGAAGTTCCGCGGCTCGAACGTGATCTTCATGTGCATCATCTTCGCGATGCTGCTGCCGCCGCAGGTGACCGTGGTCCCGGTCTACGTGATGTGGTCGAAGATCGGGCTGACCGGATCGCTGTGGCCGTTGATCCTGCCCAACCTGCTCGGTGACGCGTTCTCCGTCTTCTTGTTGCGGCAGTTCTTCCTGACGATCCCGAACGAGTACATCGACGCCGCGCGGATCGATGGCTGCGGCGAGCTGGGCACGTTGCTGCGGGTCGTGGTGCCGATGTCCAAGGCGGGCATCGCCGCCTCCGGGCTGTTCTTGTTCTTCGCGATGTGGAACGACTACTACGGTCCGCTGCTGTACGCCTCGGAGAACGCCAGCGCCTGGCCCGTCGCTTATGGCCTGGCCACTTTCCACAGCGTGCACGGCACGGATTGGGGGACCACGATGGCGATCACACTGCTGGTGACTTTGCCGGTCATGATCATCTTCTTCTTCGCCCAACGGGTCTTCGTCGAGGGCGTCACTTTGACAGGTGTGAAGGGATAGCGACACAAATGAAACTCGCGGTGATCGGTGGCGGGTCCACCTACACGCCGGAATTGATCGATGGATTCTGCCGCCGGCGAGCGGAGCTCCCGATCGAGCAGCTGTGGCTCGTCGACCCGGACGCCGACCGGCTCCGGCCGGTCGCCGGGATGAGCCAGCGAATGTTCGCCCACGCCGGACACCCGGGCCAGATCGTGCCGACCGACAACCTCGTCGCGGCGGTCTCCGACGCGGACGCGGTGCTCTTCCAGCTGCGGATCGCCGGGCAAGCCCAGCGCCATGTGGACGAGACGTTCCCGCACCCGTGCGGTTGCATCGGGCAGGAAACCACCGGCGCGGGCGGCTTCGCCAAGGCGCTGCGCACGGTGCCGGTCGTGCTGGACATCGCCGACACGGTGCGCCGGCTCGCCAAACCGGATGCCTGGATCATCGATTTCACCAATCCGGTCGGCATCGTCACCCGGGCGTTGCTGCAGGCGGGGCACCGCGCGGTCGGGCTGTGCAACGTCGCGATCAACTTCCAGCGCACCTTCGCCGAGCTGCTCGGGGTGGGCCCGGACCAGGTGCGCCTGGGCCATGTCGGGATGAACCACCTGACCTGGGAGCGCTCGGTCTGGGTGACCGAGGACGAGCGGACCCGCGACGCGCTGCCCGAGTTGCTGGACCGCCACATCGCCGAGCTGGCCGAGGAGATCGAGCTGCCCGCGACGCTGATCCGGTTGGCCGAGTCCATCCCGTCGTACTACCTGCGCTACTTCTACGCGCACGACGTGGTGTTCGAAGAGCAGCAGCACGGGCCGACGCGCGCCCAGGAGGTGATGGAGGTGGAGCGCGAGCTGCTCGCGCTCTACGCCGACCCCACCCAGAACACCAAGCCGGAGGCGTTGTCCAAGCGCGGCGGCGCCTACTACTCCGAGGCGGCGGTGGACCTGATGGCCGCGCTGCGCTCGCCGCGCGGCAGCGTCCAGGTGGTCAACGTCCGCAACGACGGGACGCTGCCGTTCCTGCCCGACGACCACGTGATCGAGGTGCCGGCGACGGTCAGCGCGCACGGCCTGACGACGCTGGGCGTCGACCCGGTGCCCGACGACATCGCGGGTCTGATCGCCGCCGTCGCCGGCTACGAGCGGCTCGCGCTCGACGCTGCCGTCCACGGCGGGCGCGATCGGGTGGTCCGGGCGTTGCTGGCCCACCCGTTGGTGGGCCAATACGACAAGGCCGAGCGGCTCGCCGACGCGCTGATCGCCCGCAACAAGGACTATCTGGCGTGGGCGCAGTAAGCGCCGGGACGGACGGCGCCGCCGAGACGGACGGCGCCGCTGGGACGGACGGTGTCGCTGTGCCCCCGGCCGGCTCGTCGGTGGGGCCGTCGGCCGAGCCCGGGCGCGCCGAGCGGGCCCGCGCCGGTGATTTCGTCATCGCGATCGACGGCGGCGGCTCAAAAACCGCCGCCGTGGCGGTGGGGTTGGACGGGTCGGTGCTCGCCCGCGCGGACGGCGCCGGGTCGAACCCGCAGTCCATCGGGCTGCCGCGCACCGTCGAGATCATCGACGCGCTGGTGCGCGAGCTGGTGGACGCCGCTGGGGCTGCCGCTGGTGGCGCCGCTGGTGGCGCGGCGCGTCGGGTGCACGTCTACCTGTCGGGCATGGATCTGCCGCGCGAGATCAACGGCCTGAGCGCGGAGCTGAACCGGCTCGCCTGGGCACAGGCGCTGCCGGGGCGGACGGTCACCGTGGAGAACGACCTGTTCGCTTTGCTGCGGGCGGGCACCACCGCGCGCGACGCGGTGGCGATCGTGTGTGGCACCGGGACCAACGCGATCGGCCAGCGCTCCGATGGGCGCACCATCCGCTTCCTCGCCGTCGGCCCCATCTCCGGGGACTGGGGCGGGGGCTGGCAGCTGGGCGAGGAGGCGCTGTGGCACGGGGTGCGCGGCCGGGACCGGCGCGGCCCGCCGACGGCGCTGTCCGAGCTGATCCCCGCGCGCCTGGGCTACCGGGACATCGACGAGGTCTCGGTGGCGCTGTACCTCGGCGAGCTGCCCGAGGGCACGTTGGCTGGGCTGTCCCCACTCGTCTTTGAGGCCGCTGCGGCGGGGGACGCGGTGGCCGGGACGATCGTCGCCCGGCAGGCCGAGGAGATCGCGCTGATGGCGCACTCGGTGATCTCGCGGCTGGACCTGCTCGATGCGCCGGTGCCGGTGGTGCTCGGCGGCGGGGTCATCGCCGCGCAGCACGCCGCGCTGGCCGGCGCGGTGCTCGGCAAGCTGGCCGAACTCGCGCCCCGCGCGGAAATGGTCGTGGTCACGCATCCGCCGCTGCTTGGAGGGGCGTTGCTGGCGCTGGAGGACGCGGGCGCCGGTCCCGCCGCGCTGGACCGGGCCGTCGCAGAACTTGGCGCGCGGACAACCGCGCGGCGGGTCCCGACGCCCGCTCGCTAGCCCGCTCGCGCAGCGCCCGTGGGCCGGTTCGCCGGATCCCGTTGGCCGGCGCGCTCAGCCCGGTGGGCCCGCGCGTTCAGCCCAGTTCAGCCCACTGTGCCGGCACGCTCGGCGAGGTGGGTCGCGCAGGTGCGGCCCAGGAGCGGCGGGATGGTGGTCACCGCCTCCGCGAGCTCGGCCAGCGAGTCGTCCACCAAGGCCTGCGCGCCGTCGCAGCGCGCCTCCTCCGGGCGTGGGTGGACGTCGACCATCACCCCGTCCGCGCCGGCCGCCATCGCCGCGCGGGCCAGCGGCACCACCAGATCGCGCCGGCCCGCCGCGTGCGACGGGTCCACGATCACCGGCAGGTGGGACAGCCGCTGCACCATGGGCACCGCGGAGATGTCCAGCATGTTGCGCAACGCGGGCTCGAAGGAGCGCACCCCGCGCTCGCACAACACCACGTCCAGGTTGCCGCGCTGGGCGATGTACTCGGCGGCCATCAGCCACTCGTCGTAGGTCGCGGTCAGGCCCCGCTTGAGCATCACCGGCCGGCGCGTCGCGCCGACCGCCTGCAGCAGGGCGAAGTTCTGCATGTTGCGGGTGCCGATTTGCAGCATGTCGGCGTAGCGGGCCACGGTGTCCACATCGGAGGCGTCGGTGACCTCGGTGACGATCGGCAACCCCACCTCTTCGCCCACCTCAGCCAAGATCCTCAATCCGGCCTCGCCCAGCCCCTGGAACGCGTAGGGGGAGGTGCGCGGCTTGTACGCGCCGCCGCGCAGCAGCGTCGCGCCGGCCCGGCGGGCCATGCGCGCGGCGGCGAGGGTTTGCTCGGGCGTCTCGACCGCGCACGGCCCGGCGATCAGGGTGAAGGTGTCCGGGCCGATCGGCACGCCGCCCACCCGCACGGTGGAGCGCCGGGCGTGGTTTTGCGCGGACACCAGCTTGTACGGCGTGGTGATCCGCATCGTCTCGGCGACCCCCGGCAGGCCTTTCACCCCGCTGGCCTCGAGTTCCTCCAGCACGTCGTCCGAGCCGACCACGCCGACGATGGTGCGGGTGACCCCGCGGCTGACGAACGCCTGCCCGCCGCGCGCCTCGATGTGCGTGACGACGACGGCGAGGTCGGCATCGGCGGCCGAGGGCGACATTACGATGACCATGCTCCGCACGCTACCGCGCGCGATGGCTCCGCGCCGGTGGGCGGCTGGTCAGCGCGCGCCGTGTCGCGCTCTGACCAGCATCAGACCGCGATCAAGGTCACGGTGGTGCCGACGGGCACCACCGTCCCCGCGGGCGGGTCCATCCCGACGACGTAGCCCAGGTAGCCCCCGAACTCGGTCTCCACGGTCACCTTCAGTCCGAGATCGGTCAGCATCGCGGTGGCATCGTCGACGCTGGTCCGCATGGGAATCTTGGGGATGGTGACCATGTGCGGGCCCAGGGAGACTTGGATCGTCACCGTGGAGAACTTGACCGCTTTGCTGCCCCCGCTCGGGTCCTCGGAGATCACGCTGCCCTCGGGCACCGTGTCGCTGTAGTCCTGTTGCACCACTACCTTGAATCGAGCCGCCTGCAGCTTGTTGGTCGCGTCGTCCTGGCTCAGGCCGGACACCTTCGGCACAGTGATGATCGGTGGCCCGGTGGAGATGATCAGGGTCACCGCCTGTCCGGGCTTGACTTTGGCGCCTGCTTTGGGCTCAGTGCCGATGACCGCGTCCTTGGGCACGGTGTCGGACGACTGCTGGGTGGTGACGACTTGCAGCGGGGGGCCGGTGGTGAACTCGCAGCCGGCGAGCGCGGCGCGCGCGCGCGCCTCGGTGCCGCCGGCGACCTTGGGCAACGGGCAGGTCTCGGGGCCGCGCGACACCACGATGGTGATCATCCGGTTGGGCAACAGGCGTGTTCCAGCGGCGGGGTCGGTCTTGAAAACGGTACCGGGTTTCGCGTTGTTGTACGCGGTTTGCACGGTCACGTGCGCGAAGCCAGCGTCGTTCAGCGCGGCGACCGCCTTGTCTTGCTGCTGGCCGGTGACGGACGGCAAGTGCTTGTATCGGCCCGACGCGAACCACCAGCTGGTGTACCCGGTGGCGCCGCCGAGCAGCGCCAGGATGAGCAGGGCGATCAGCGTCCGCCGCCACCGGCGGCGCCGCCGGCGCGCGACCGATCCGTACCGCAGCACCGGGTCGGCCGCTTGAGACCGATCGGGCGGTAGTTCCGCAGGTAACGGGACGGGGCGTCCGATGAGGGTGTCGTTCGGGTGCGGGCCGGGCGTCAACGGCGCCGTGGTACGGGCCGACCGGGTGGCGCGCAACTGGGTGGTCGGGGCCGCTGACGGTTTGGTCGGTCCCAGGGGTGGCGGCGCGCGTGGCGGAACCGCCGGGGCCAGCGGGCGACCGGCGGGGCGCTGGCGGGCCGGCACCGGCAGCACTGGGAAGCCCAACTCGGCTGCGACGTCGTGCAGCTCGGCGAGAAACGCGCCGGCGTTGGCCGGTCGCCGGCCGGGGTGGCGATTAGTGGCCCGCAGCACCAGCTGGTCCAGGGGTTCGGGCACCGGGACCCCGAGCGACGACGGGGCGGGAATCTGTTCGTGCACGTGCTGATACGCCACCGACATCGGCGACGCGCCGGCGAACGGCGTCTGGCCGGTGAGCAGCTCGAACAGCA
>WQZC01000088.1 GCA_009780925.1 Actinomycetes bacterium
ACAAAACGGGGCCAAAGGCGCCACCCTGACCCAGATGCAAGCCGCGCTGCGGGCGTCCGGGCTCACCACGGAGCAGCAGAACGCCGGCTGGCAAGCGCTGCTCGCGTCCTGGGCGGAGGACGCCAAGGCCGACGGCATCAGCTTCAACGCCGCCAACGCGTACTTCGGGCAGGTCGGCGCCCCGGTCAACCCGGCGTTCCTGTCCACGCTTGGCCAGTACTACGACGCCGGCGTCTGGCAGGTCGACTTCGCCGACCAGCTCAAGGCGGCCGCGGACACCATCAACGCCTGGGCCGACCAACAGACCAACGGGAAGATCAAGAAGCTCTTCGACGCGCGCGACCTGGACCCGCAAACCCTCGCCGTGCTGGCCAACGCCGTCTATTTCAAAGCCGCCTGGGCCGACCCGTTCGTCACCGACAACTCGGCGCCCGCCGACTTCCACACCCCGTCCGGGATCACCCGACCGACCTTCATGAACTCCACCGGGACCACCGCCACCGGGGTGATCACCCCCGACTACCAGGCCGCGCAACTCCCCTACACCGGCGACCGGTTCGCCGCCACCATCATCATGCCCACCACTGAGTCGCTGTCGTCGTTCGTGTCGGCGCTCACCCCGGCCGACCTGGCCAAGATCACCTCCGCGCTGGACCCCGCCACCACCGGCGCCAGCCAGGCGGTGCTGAGCCTGCCGCGGTTCACCACCACGTCGGACCTCACCCTCAACCAGGCGCTGATCGATCTCGGCATGCCGGACGCCTTCGGCCCGGCGGCCGACTTCACCGCGATGAGCCCGCTGGCGAGCCACATCTCGTTGGTCAAGCAGATGGTCTACCTGTCGGTGACGGAGCAGGGCACCGAGGCCGCCGCCGTGACCGGGATCGCCGTCGCCGGAATGGGCGCGATGGCCCCGCCGTTGGTGATCACCGTCGACCATCCGTTCCTGTTCCTGATCCGCGACACCCAGACCGGCGCGATCCTGTTCGCCGCCGAGATCACCGACCCCCAGGATTGACCCCCGGCGCTGACTCGGTTCGTGATCAAGCGTTTCCGCCAAATTCATTGGCCGAAACGCTTGATCACAAACTCCATCATCAATTCGTCAGCGATGATCAAGCGCAGCCGCCAAATCCACTGGGCGAAACGCTTGATCATGAACCGATCGCCGTTGATCCGCCACCGCGCCGGCCCGAGGGCGAGCTCACATGGGTGGCCACGGGATCGCCGGCCGGCCCTCCATTGGCATTGGGTACCGGCCTGACGCGAGCAGCGCCTCCACCCGCCGCGCGGTGGCGCGCACCTCATGCGGGCTCAGCAATTCCCCCAGCCGGACGCCCAGCGCGCCGGCCCGACCGCCGCCCAGCCCGTCGCGTAGCCGCGACAACAGGGCCACCGCGTCGGTCTCCAGCGGCGCGCCGGCCCACTGCCACAGCAGGGTCCGCAGTTTGGGTGCGGTGTGGAAGGTGAGGCCGTGGTCCACGCCATAAATGTGCCCGCCCCGGGTCGGCAACAAGTGCCCGCCCTTGCGGTCGGCGTTGTTCACCACGGCGTCGAATATCGCGACGCGTCGCAGCTGCTGCGACAAAGGGCTCGCCGCCGCGCCGCGCACCAGGTCGAGCACGTCCACGCCGGTGTCCTCGTCGATCCACAGTTGGACCATGCCGGGGCCGAGTGGGCCGTTCCGGTGGACCGTCGGCGGAACGATCGCCCAGCCGCTGACCGCCGAAAGCTCATACGCGGCCACCTCGCGGGCGGCTAGCGTCCCATCCGGGAAGTCCCAGAGCGATCGCTCCCCGGCGGCGGGCTTGTACACGCAGGAGGCGGTGACCTCGTCGGCACGCACCGCGCAGTAGAAGGTCGCGTTGGACGCCCCCACCAGCTGTCCCTCGATGGTCAGCTCGCCGTCGCGCAGCAGCGCCAGCGCCGCGTCCACCGGCAGCTCCCGGGTCGGGGTCAGCATCGGCTCATCGGACGCCGCCGGCGCTGGCTCGCTAGCCGGAGTCACCGCGCGGGCCACCGGATGGGACCAGCCCACCGCAGGGAATCCGGCCACCGAACGGGACCAGCCGGTCCGGCAGCACCAACCCACCCGACGGAACCAGCCCACCGGACGGAACCAGCCCACGGGGCCGCACTGGCTGACCGGGCGGCACCAGACCGCTCCCCTGCGCCGAGCGTGCTCGCGGCCAGCGCATCACGCCTCGGTCGGCCGGTGGTAACCGTTCTGCCTGGGGCAGATGTGCCCGCTGGCGTCCAGCGACTGGGCGCACAAGGGACACAGCGGCCGCCCGGCGGCGACCACGGCCCGCGCCCGCTCGGCGAACGCCCAGGCTTCGGCGGGATCCAACCGAACCCGCAGCGCCTCCGGCCCCTCGTCGACGTCGGCCAGCAGCGCCGCCTGCGCCGCTTCCTCGCTCGCGGCGGGCGCCTGGGCCTCAATGATCACCACATCGGCCGCTGCGTCCCAGGCCAAGGCCATGGCGCCCACCCGGAACTGTTCGGTGAGCGGCTCTTCCAGCGCCAGCGCCTCGACCTCGCCAGAGTTGTCCGGTGGCGGTGCGCCGGTGCGCGCCGCCACCTCGGCGATCAGCTGCTCGATCCGCTCGGCGAGCAGGGCGACCTGCTGCTTCTCCAGCACCACCGAAACTAGGCGGGCGCCGTCGGCGGCCTGCAAGAAAAAGGTGCGTGCTCCAGGCTCGCCGACCGCGCCGGCGAGGAAGCGGCGTGGATGCTCGAACAGATGCACTTTGCGAGACATGGTGAGGCCAGCCTATCGGTTTTGTGACGGGTGACCCGCATCGAACGGATCCGCCGCCGGTGACCCGGCGGCCCAGGGAAGAGCAGGACCGGCCGACCCAGCCCAGCGACCCGGCCCAGTGACCCGGAATCCCAGGGTTCCGGCATCCCAGGGTCCCGGCCCAGGGTCCCGGCATCCCAGGGTCCCGGCCCAGCGACCCGACGGACCCGGGGGTCGCTCAGAGTGCCCCGCCGCCGGCCCCGCCACCCGGGGTCGCGTCGGCATCGTCGCCCGGGTAGGCAGCGCCACCCGGGTGGGCGCCACCCAACTCAGGATCGGCACCCAGCGCAGAATCGCCACCCGGCTCGGCTTCATAATCGGCGCGCCCGAGCGGCGGGGCCAACGCGGCCAGGGAGCCGCCGACGTCGTTGGCGCGGAGCAGGTACGGGCGGGCCCTGGTGTAGCGCACCGCCGAGACCGAGCACGGATCCACCACGATGCGCTGGAACTGGTCCAGGTGCGCGCCCACCGCGTCGGCCAGCACCGCCTTGATCACGTCGCCATGGCTGCACGCGACCCAGACCGCGTCCGGCCCGAGCCGGCGGTCCCAGTCCCGCACCGCCGCGATGGCGCGCGCCGAAAGCTCCGGCAGGCTCTCCCCGTCCGGGAATCGCGCCGCCGACGGCTGGGCCTGCACGACGCGCCACAGCGGTTCGCGGTACAGCTCGTCCACCGGGCGCGAGGTCCACGCGCCGTACTGGCACTCGATCAGCCGCTCGTCGGTGACCGGTGCCAGCGCGCCCGGCTGGGCCCCCGGCTGGGTCGCGGACCCGTTGCCGGATCGGGCCACACGGGCACCCAGCCAGGCCGCGGACCCGTCGCCAAACTGGACCGCGGACGGCGCGCCCGACTGGGCGGCGGAACGGGCGCCCGCCTGCGCCGCGGCGATGATGGCCGCGGTTTGCGCGCAGCGCTCCAGTGGACTGGTGACGATCGCGGCCAGCGGCAGCGCGGCGAGCCGGGCGGCGACCGCCTCGGCCTGCGCGCGACCGCGCTGGTCCAGGCACACGCCCGGGGCGCGCCCGGCGAGCACCGGGCCGGTGAGCGCGGTCCGGCCGTGCCGCACGAGCAAGACGGTGGACATGGCGCAAGTCTCCCCCGGACCACTTCGCGCCGCCGCGTGGCGCCCGCCGGCCAGGCGCGCCGCAGCCGGGCGCGCAGCGGCCACTACCGGACCTTCCGGCCACAATTCTGAGCGGCAGCCACGACGGGACCGTCCGGCCACAATTTCAAGCGGCGGCCGCGGCGGGATCGTCCGGCTACGGCTTGGCGGCGACCACGGACGTGGACAGCAGCGCGATCAGCAGCACGCCCATGCCCAGTCGGTACCAGACGAATAGGTACATGGAGTGCTTGGAGACCCAGCGCATCAGCCAGGCGATGGACGCCAGGCCCACCACGAACGCCAGGATGAGCGCGAGCCCGGTGATCCCGACGCTGGGCTTGCCCGCGCCGCCGATCTTGCGCGCCTCGAACGCCCCGGAGAGCACCACCGCTGGCACGGACAGCAGGAACGAGAACCGCGCGGCGGTGGAGCGGTCCAGACCCCGCAGCAGCCCGGCCGCGATGGTGACCCCGGAGCGCGAGGCCCCGGGGATCAGCGACAGCACCTGGGCGGTGCCCACGAAGGCCGCGTCGGAGCCGAGCAGTTCCTCCTCGCTGCGATGGCGACTGGCGATCCGCTCCGCGACCGCGATCACCACACCGATCACGATCAAGGTGATCGCGATCACCCAGAGGTTGCGCGCGCTGGTCTCGATCTGATGGCGGAACAGCACGCCCAGCAAACCGATCGGGATGGTCGCCGCGATCAGGTACCAGCCGTAACGGGACTCCAGCGACCCGCGCGCGGACTTGTCGAACAGCCCGCGCAGCCAGCCGACGGTCACGTTAAGCAGCTCCCGCCAGAAATACACGACGATCGCCAGCGTCGTGCCCAGCTGGATCACCGCCGTGAACGGTGCGCCCGGGTCGTCCCAGCCGGCCAGCGCCGGGACGATGCGCAGGTGCGCCGTCGAGGATATGGGCAGGAACTCGGTCAGCCCTTGGACCACGCCGTAGACGATGGCTTGAAAAAAAGTCATGACTCCCCCGACTAGTCGCCGGTGCTGACACTAGCGAGTGCCTCGCGCGCGCTTTCCAGCGCGGCGAGTCGATCGGCCAGGCTCGCGCCGAACGGGGTGACGTTGAGCGTGGTGACCCCGGCCCGGGCGAACTCGTCCATCCGCTGCGCGATCCGCTCCGGCGGGCCGACCAGCGAGGTCGAGTCAATGAACTCGGCCGGCACAGCGGCTGCGGCGGCCGCGTAGTCGCGCGCCAGGTAGCGGTCCTGCACCACCCGGGCGGCGTCCGCGTGGCCCATCCGGACCGCGAGCCGGTTGTAGAAGTTCTGCTCCCGCGAGCCCATGCCGCCGATGTACAACGCGGCGTGCGGACGCACCGGCGCCGCGCACGCGGCCGGGTCCGCGCCGAGCACCAGCGGGACGCTGGCCACCACGTCGAAGCCGTCCATGCTGGCCCCGGCGCGGGCACGGCCAGCGGCCAGCCGGGCGAGCGGCTCGGCGGCGAACTGGGGCGCCAAGAAGATCGACAACCATCCGTCGGCCAGTTCCCCGGCCAGCTCGGTGTTCTTCGGCCCGATCGCGGCCAGATAGATGGGCATCCGCTCGCGCGACGGTCCGGCCATCAGCCGCAGCGCCTTGCCCGGGCCGTCCGGCAGCGGCAGCTGGAAGAACCTCCCGTCGTAGCGCACCGGTTTGCGCGCCAGCGCCATCCGCACGATGTCGACGTACTCGCGGGTTCGCGCCAGCGGGTGGTCGAAGCGCGCGCCGTGCCAGCCCTCGGCGACCTGCGGACCGGACACCCCCAGGCCGAGTTGGAACCGCCCGCCGGACAGCGCGTCCAAGCTGGCGGCGGTCATCGCGGTCATCGCCGGGCTGCGGCCCGGGATCTGCATCACCGCGCAGCCGAGCCCGATCCGCTCGGTCTTGGCGGCCAGATAGGCGAGCACCGTCGGCGCGTCCGACCCGTAGGCCTCCGCCACCCACACCACCGAGTAGCCCAGCCGGTCCGCCTCGACCGCCAACGCGGTGTTGTCGGCGTCGTTTCCGGTGCCCCAGTAGCCGAGGTTCAGTCCAAGGCGCATTGCTGCACCCTATCTGGCGACGCGCCCGATGGCCCGTCACCGCCCGCACGCGGCCATCCCGCGAGTCGTCGGGACACGCCGGTCCAAGTAGGTTCTAGGGTTATGCGGCTACGCAATGTTGGCTCCAGCGGCCTGAAGGTCTCCGACTTCGGCCTGGGCACGATGACGTGGGGCTTGGAAACGGACGCCGACGACGCGGGCGCGCAGTTGACCGCGTTCCGGGACGCCGGCGGCACCCTGGTGGACACCGCCGTCTCCTACGGATATGGGCGCGCCGAGCTGATCCTCGGCGAGCTGATCGCGCATGTGGTGCCCCGCGATGAGCTGGTGATCGCCACCAAGGCCGGGTTCCTGCGCACCGCGAACGGGGTGATCGTGGACGCCAGCCGGCGCGAGCTGCTGCGCCGGTTGGACCAGTCGCTCACCCGGATGGGCATCGACCATGTCGATCTGTGGTACGTGCACACCGTGGACGACTCGGTGCCGTTCGAGGAGACCCTGGGCGCGCTGGACGCGGCGGTGGCGTCCGGCAAGGCCCGCTACGCCGGGGTGTCGAACTACTGCGGCTGGCGCACCGCGCGCGCCGCGACCTGGCAGCGAGCGGTGGCGGGACGCGCCCCGATCGTCGCCAACCAGGTGCGTTACTCGCTGCTCGACCGGGGGGTGGAGCGGGAGGTGATCCCCGCCTGCGCGGCGCTGGGCATTGGCGTGCTGCCGTACTCCCCGCTCTCCGGCGGCGCGCTGACCGGCAAGTACCGCGATGGGATTCCGGCCGACTCGCGCGCCGCGTCCACCGGCTACAACGTCGGCGACCTGGACGACGAGCGCAACCTGGGCATCGTCGCGGCGGTGGCCACCGCCGCCGACGGGCTGGCCACTTCGCCCACTGCGGTGGCCCTGTCCTGGGTGCGCGACCGGCCCGGAGTGACCGCGCCGATCCTCGGCGCGCGCACGTTGGGGCAGCTCACCGCCGCGCTGGCCACCGAGGCGCTGGACCTGCCGGAGGAGATCAGCGCGGCCCTGGACGATGTCTCGGCCCCGGACATCGCGTATCCGGAGGCGAACCGCTGAGCGAGCCCGCGCCGCCGGACGCGGCCGAGAGCGAAGCCGGAGGCCACGGCCCGACGGGCCCAGTTGGCCGTGCCGCTGGACCAGTGGAGGGCCTGGCCGACCCGGTGGGCGCCGCGCCTCGTCCCCCGGACGGCCCGGCTGACCCGGTGTTCGTGGCGTTCTGCGCCGCGGGCCTGTGGCCGGGCCTGGGATCGAGGCTGGCCGCCGCGCTCGAGGGCGCGGGAATCCGCTGCCCGGCCGATGTGTCCACCGCCGCGCTGACCCGGCTGGCCAAGCTGGGCGCCAAGCGCGCCGGGCGGCTCCTCTCGTCGTTTCTGGCCGCCGCCCCGGTGTACGAGGTGGTCGAGCTGTTCGTGCCGGCGCGTCTGGACGCCCGGCTGGCCGGCCGCACCGTCGAGGCGTTCGGCCCGCCGGCGTCGCGGCTGATCCGCGACGATCCGTGGCGACTGCTGGCGGTCCCGGGGGTGACGCTGACCGACGCGGACCGCTTCGCGGTGAGCGCCGTGCCGGGCGTCACCCGGGACGACCCGCGCCGCGCGCGGGCGCTGGTGGGCTACGTGCTGGATGGGCAATCGCGTGATGGCCACACCGTGTCACCGCGTTCGCTGGTGGCCGTGGAGCTGGCGCGCCTCGGTGTGCCCGACGTCGACGCCGCGATCGGCGCCGCCGTCGAGGCGGCCACCGTCGTCGTCGGCGAGGGGGACGACCCGCCGCTGGCGCTGGCCGCGCACGCGCAGGCCGAGGACGCGATCGCCCAGGACGTGGCCCGGCTGTTGGCCACCGCCGAGCCGATCCGCGTGCGCTCGCGCGCCCGGGGAACAGCCGGCGCGAAGGCCGGCCGCGACCCCAGCGACACCGTCGGCGGCGACCCCGGCGGCACCGCGGACCGCAGCCCAAGCAACACCGTCGGCGGCGACCCCAGCGGCACCGTGGAACGCGACCTCAGCGGCATCGCCGACCTTGACGCCCAGCAGCGAGCGGCCGTCGCGCACGCGCTGCGCGGCGGGGTCAGCGTGCTCACCGGCGGCCCGGGCACCGGCAAGAGCCACACCGTGGCCGCGATCGTCACCCTGGCCACCCGGGCCGGTCGGCAGGTCGCGCTCGCCGCGCCGACCGGGCGCGCCGCCAAGCGGCTGGAGGAGTTGTGCGACGCGCCGGCGGCCACGCTGCACCGGCTGCTCGGCGCGCAGCCGCGCGGCGCCGGCGAGGAGCTGTCGTTCTCCGGATCATTCCTGCGCAACTCGTTCACGCCGCTGGACGAGCAGGTGGTGGTGGTGGACGAGACGTCCATGCTCGACGTGGAGTTGGCTGAGGCGCTGCTGGACGCCTGCGCGGACGGCACGCACCTGGTGTTCGTCGGCGACCCGGCGCAGCTGCCGTCGATTGGGCCGGGCCGGGTGCTCGGCGACCTGATCGATTCCGGGGTGGCCCCGGTGACCGAGCTGACCACGCTGTACCGGCAGGCTGAGGGCGGGGCCATCGCCCGGCTGGCGACCGCGGTGCGCGGCGGCGAGCTGCCGCCGGTGTCCGATCCGTCTCACGAGGTGGTGGTGGTTCCCGCGCGCGGCTCGGCGGACGCCGCGCACCGGGTGGTCCAGCTGGTCACCGACTCGATCCCCAGGGTGTTCGCCATCCCGGCCGATCAGGTGCAGGTGGTGACCCCAGTGCATCGCGGCGCGGCCGGCACCATCGCGTTGAACGCGGCGCTCAAGGCGGTGCTCAACCCCGGTGACGGGCGCGGCCGGTTCGACGTCGGGGACCGGGTGGTGGCCACCGTCAACCATTTGGAGGCCGAGCCGTTCGGGTACGCCAACGGCGAGGTGGGCACGGTGCTCGAGACCGCCGCCGACGGCGCGCTGACCGTCGATTTCGCGTCCGGGCCGGCGGAAGTGAAGGGCAAGGCGCTGGCCGACCTGCGGCACGGCTGGGCGATCACGGTGCACCGCGCGCAGGGTTCGGAGTTCCCCGCCGTGGTGGTGGCGCTGCCCGCCGACGCGGGCCGGATGCTGTCCCGCCCGCTGGTGTATACCGCGCTCACCCGCGCCCGCCGGCACCTGTCGGTGGTGCACGCGGCGGGGCCGGCGCTAGCGCACGCGGTGCGCCGGGTGGGCGCGCGTCCGCGCCGCACCGCGTTGCTGGATCGCCTGCGCGAGTACGCCGACGCAGACGCCGGCGGCGGTGCGGTGGCGGCCGAGCGCCATAGCGTTGAATGATGGGGTATGAGCGCGTTGACGGCCGGGGTGTCTGACGCCGACCCCGACTGGGAGTACGCGCCGCTGCGCATTCCGGCCGATACCAGCCGGATCGTCGCGGCGGCGCAGTTGTCGGTGCACGCCGAGTTCGGCGGATGGGAGCTGGCACGGGTGCTGGGCTACCGCGACGGCACCCGTCGGGTGCTGTTGCGCCGCGAACGAACACCGTCCGTGCTACCGCTGCCGAACCTGATCAACTGAGCCCGCCGCCGGCCCACCCAGCCGACCAGAGCCGCGCCTGATTTCGCTGCCGGCCCACCCAGCCGCCCACCGCCCTGCGTGAGTCCGCCGCTGGCCCAGCGAGCCGCCGGCCGAGCGAGGCGCCGGCCCGACCCAGCTCCCGGGCGACCGGGCAAATGGGTGGGCGCGCGTCAGCAGCCGGACAGGAACCGGTCCAGCACCCGCACCCCGAATTTCAGCGCGTCGATGGGCACCCGTTCGTCGACACCGTGGAACAGCGCGGTGAAGTCCAGCTCGGGTGGCAGCAGCAGCGGAGTGAACCCGAAGCAGCGGATGCCCAGGGTGGAGAACGATTTGGCGTCGGTGCCGGCGCTGGTCAGGTAGGGCAGCAGGTGGCCGTCGGGGTCTTCGGCGCGCACGGCGGCGGCCATCGCGTCCACCACCGCGCCGTCGAAGGAGGTCTGCACCGAGATGTCCCGGTTGACGAACTCCCGGCTCACGCCCGGGCCGATCAGTTCGTCGATGGTGGCTAGCAA
>WQZC01000089.1 GCA_009780925.1 Actinomycetes bacterium
CGGGTCGAACGGCGCCGGCTCCAACGGGACTGGCTCGACACGAACCGGCAGTGATGGCGCGGGCGCTAGCCGTTCCAGTGCCACCGGCTCGGGAACCAGCCCGCAGGGCAACGCGACCAGCACCCGCACGGTGAGCGCGGAGCAGATCACTGCTGACCAAGCCTCGATCGACGCGGCTGCGGCCAACCTGGTGTTGGCCCGGCAGAACCTCGCGCAAGCGACCCTGGACAGCCCGATCGCCGGGACGGTGGCGGACATCGGCCTGACCGTCGGCGGTTCCTCGTCGGGCTCGATCACCGTGATCGGGTCCGGCGGGTACGTGGTCGACACCACGGTGCCGCTAGCCAGCATCGATTTGATCAAAAAGGGTCAGCCGGTCGCGGTGACCGTCGATGGGATCAGCGCCCCATTGTCCGGCTCCGTCACCTACATCAGCGTGCTGGGCGCCACCAGCGGGTCGTCGACCAGCTATTCGGTCACCGTCGCGCTGGCGACCAAATCGCAGCGGCTTTTCGACGGCACTGGGGCCAGTCTCGCGATCACCACCGGGAAGGTCTCGGACGTGCTCACCGTGCCGACCTCAGCGGTGCAGTCAATGGCCAATCGGGACATTGTGACGGTGCTGGAACACGGCAAGACCGCGACCAAGGGGGTCACCGTTGGCGCGGTGGGGCCGGCGCGCACCGAGATCAAGTCGGGTCTGAGCGATGGGCAGCAAGTGGTTCTGGCGGTGCTCTCCGAACCGATCCCGAACAGCAACAACACCTCCAACATGACCCGTCGGCTCACCGGCGGGTCCAGTGGCTTGACCGGCAACGGCGGGGGGCTGGGCGGCACCATGCGGATCGGCGGCTGAACCGGCGGCGCGCCGGTCGATCGAGCCAGCCCGTGTCCGGCCACGGGACCAGCCAGCAAGCGGCCCGCGGGCCAGGGGACAGCCGGCCGGGGACAGCCGACCGATAGGCGGCGGGTTGGTCCGCCAATCGGCCCGCGAGCAGCCAGTACGCTGCCGGCCCAGGACCAGCCGGCCCAGGACCAGCCGGTCAGCGGTCGCTGTCGAGCAGCCGCCACAGCCAGCCAGGACCAACCGCGGTCACCTCGGGAACGCGGTCGCGAAGCGCGCGGTCCGCGCTGACCAGCACCGGGGTCACCCGCTCCCGGGCCGCGGCGCGCGCCTGTGCCACAAGCTCGTCGTCGCCGCTGCCGGTGGCCGCACAGGTGCGCATCGCGGCGGTCCACCAGCGGGGGGAAGTCGCGTCGGATCCGTCGGCGCGCTCGCCGGCCAGCACCCGGGCCGCGCCCTCGACCACCAGGATCAGCTGTGGCAGCACCACCGCGAGCCCACCCGCGGGCGCTCGTGGCGGCAGCGCCGCGAGCCCATCGGTTGGCGCTTGCCGGGGCAGCGCCGCTGGTCTGCTGGTCGGCGCCTGCGGTGGCAGCGCCGCTGATCCACTGGTCGGCGCCTGCCATGGCAGCGCCGCTGATCCACTGGTCGGCGCCTGCCATGGCAGCGCCGACGCCGCGATGCCGTCGCGCGCGAGGCGGGTGAGCGCGGCGCGCAGCCGGCGGGCCGCGCCGGGGCGGTCGCGCCACCAGCCGTCCGGTCGTGACCCGACCACGTTGGCGACATCGATGATCAGCCGCAGCGGAGCCGGCGGGCTTCGCAGCGCGGGCCACGCGGCCGCCAAACCCGGGTGCAGCGGGAGCTCCGCGACCGCCCCGATCGGCCACCAGCGCGCCTCGACGCTCTCCGAATTGGCGGCGACGGCGCGCACGGGTCCGCGTGGCGCGGCCACCACCGTGGTGTACGACCAGCCGCCGTGGTCCGCCAGCGACAGCCCCAGCGGCTCGACCATGGCCGGGTCGATGGCCGCTTCCTCATTGGCTTCGCGCAGCGCGGTGGCCACCGGATCCTCATCGCTGTCGCGGGCCCCGCCGGGCAACCCCCAGGTGTCACCCTCATGCGTCCAATGCGCGCGCAGCTGCAGCAGCGCTCGCGAGCGGTCAATGAGCAACAGGCCAGCCGCGCCGAACCGCCCCCAATGCTGGTGGCCGCCCGCGCATCGCACCCAGCCGTCGCCGTCGCCCATAGCCAGTTTCATACCGCCATGGCGGTGCCCGGCGCAACGAGGGGGCCGCGTGGTGGGGTGGCTGTGGGGGCGAAGGGCGGTCGCCGGCCCGCCAGGTCGCCTCTCGGCGAACGGTCGCTCGTGGCGACAGATATGGGTCCGGGGGCCATGGATCGAGCCGGCGCCGCACTTTCAGGATAGCGACCGAGGCGCGCGTCACGCACCCGGAGCACCGTGTCAGCGCCGTATCGTGGAATGGTGACCGATCAGCCGCGCCCATCCCGGCCCGCGCGTTTCCCGGACCTGACCGCGCTGATCGATGCGCGCTTCGCGGACGCCGATCTAGCCGACGCGGTCAGCGCGCTGGACGCGTCCAGCCGGGCGGAGCTTGCCGCGCGGACGGCGGCGATGGTGGTCGCCGCGGCGCGCCGCAACCTGCCGGACGCGGTGCCGAGCGAGGCGGCACTGGTTGGACTGGCCGATGACGTGGGCATGGAAACGCTTGCCGCGCTGTGGCGCGACGCCGAACCGGTGAGCTTGGCTGGCGCGTTGTGGATCTTGTACCTGCTGCGGCAGTGGTGCCGCGATCGCGGCGAGGAGATCACCCAGTTGTGGCGGGCCGGGGAGGGCTATGCCCCCGCGGAGGCGGCGGTGGCTGGAGTCGGCAGTTACGCCGGGGCGGACCAGGTGCGGGAGATGGCCGACGCGGTGCTGCGCGGCGCATACCAAGGCGACTTCGCGGTGGCGTTGGAGCGCGCGGCGGCGTTCTTCCGGGTGGTGGCTGCCGGGCGGGCGCAGCGCGGACCGGACGCGGCCCTGGCCGCGGGCAACGAGCGGGCCGCGGAACACCTGGCGGCCGCCGCGCGCGCGTGGCGCGCCGGCACGCTGCGCTGACCCCCGCCGGCCGCGCTGACCCCCGCCGGCCGAGCCGATTCCGCCGGTCGCGATGACCTCCACCGACCGAGCCGACCTCCACCGGCCGAGCCGATTCCGCCGGTCGCGATGACTCCCGCCGGCTGAGCTGACTCCCGCCGGCCGAGCAACCTTGGCGCGCTGCGCCGCCAGGTGTTTGCCCGGCGGTCGCGGCCGCGCCCCGGCTGCGCCCCGGCTGCGCCGGCGCACGCGCCCCGCCTTGAGCCAGGCGCCAGTTGCCCGCAGCGGCACCGCCTATCCACAGTCGGCGTCGGTTTTCCACAGATCGCTCGGGCCGGTGGCGCGGTCGCGGATCAACCGGAAGGCTGGGGCACATGCCAAGCTCACCGCGCCCACCCCGCCCGACCGCCCCGCGGCCCTTCGTGGGCTCACCGCTGGATGCGGAGCCGCCGCTGCTGCGCATCCGCGAGCCTGGGGAACTGCTCGCCGCCGTTCCCTACCTGCTGGGTTTTCACCCGTGCGACAGCCTGGTCCTGATCGGCCTGCGCGACGCCCGGGTGATGGTCACCGCTCGGCTCGATCTGTCCGCGCTGGCGGCTGACGCGGGACTGGTCGGGCACACGGTGGGCGCGTTGCGGCTCGGTGGGGCGCGCGCCTTGGCCGCAGTCGTCTACGACGACAGCGCGGACGTGGCGGAGGGGCGGCCGTTGCCCTGGCGGCGGCTGATCGACGATTTCGAGGCGTGTGCCGCCGCGGCGCGGGTGGAGCCGCTTGACGCCATGCTGATCCGGAGGGGCCGGTGGTGGCCGTACTGCTGCGCGCCGCCAGGCTGCGGCTCGGTTGAGGGGTCGGCGGTGCCCGGCGAATCGTCCACGGTGGCGGCAGCGGCAACCTATGCCGGACTGGTCGCGTTGTCCGGCCGGGACGAGGTGACGGCGCTGCTCGCGCCGCGCGACGACCTCGCCCGGGTCGCGTTGGAGCCGCTGATCGCCGCCCACCTCAGCGGGGTCGATCGGGACGGGGCGCGGTCGTATTCATGGGCGACCAGACGGGAGATCTTCGCCGCCGCGCGGCGGGCCGACCGCCTGCCGTTCACTGCGGACTCGCTCAGCGACGACGATGCCTGCCGCTACGGCGTCGCGCTCGGTGAGCGGGCGGTGCGAGACGCTCTCTGGTTCGCCATCGACGAGCGGCGACTGGACGGGCGGCCGCTGTGGCGCGAGCTGTCCATCCGGCTGCCCGGGCCGTTCAGCGCCGGGCCGCTGCTGCTGTTCGGCTGGGCGCAGTGGCGGGAGGGCAACGGCGCCCTGGCGAGGATCGCCGCCGAACGCGCATTGGCCGACGCGCCCGGCTACCGCGCTGCCGAGCTGCTCGCTGAGGTGATCGGCAGCGGCGTCAACCCGCACCGGTTGCCGCAGTTGCGACAAGCCTCGGCGTGAGGCGCGCATGATGTCGTGCGGTGGTCGGGAACGCGGTCAGGCGGCTCGCTGGTCGCGAGGCCGGTCGAGGACTCGGACGAAGACGTGCGCGGCCACTGCCGCCGGGAAGAGTGCCCACACCCCGTCCGCGTCGGCTGGGCCGACGGTGCCCTCCGCGCCGGCGGTGCCGTCCACACCCCCCGCGCCGGCTGAGCCTTCAACGCCGGCTGAGTCTTCAACGCCGGCTGAGTCTTCAACGCCGGCTGGGCCTTCCGGGCGCACCTCGACGCCGTCGGCCACCCGGCGCACCCGCAGCGTTGTTCCCGGTCGCAACCCGGAGCCGACGAAACGGTGCATCAATTCCGCGTCTGACTGCAACCGTTCACTGATCAACTCAACCGACACGGTGGCCGCCCTGGCTGCCGCCGCGGTGAGGGTCAGCAGCCCACCCGGGCCGTGGTTGGGCGGGCCGGCCAAATCGCTGTCAGCCACGCCCAGATCGGCCAGCCCAGGAATGGGGTTGCCATGCGGGCAGACGAATGGCGGGGCCAGCAGCGCGAGGATCCGTCGCTCCGCGTCCTCGCTCATCACGTGCTCCCACCGGCAGGCCTCGATGTGCAGCTGCTCCCAGTCCATCCCGATGACGTCGGCGAGCAACCGCTCCGCCAGCCGGTGCTTGCGCATCACCGCGGTCGCGTCTTCGCGGCCCTTGTCAGACAGTTCCAGCTGCCGGTCGTCGGCCACCCGCATCAGCCCGTCGCGCTCCATTCGCGCGACCGTCTGGCTCACCGTGGGGCCGCTTTGTCCGAGCCGCTCGCCGATTCGGGCCCGCAATGGGACGATGCCCTCTTCCTCCAGCTCCAACACGGTGCGCAGGTACATTTCGGTCGTGTCGACGATGCCGCTGTGGTAGCTCACGGCGCCCCCCGCTCCTTCCGGAAAGCCTGCCTGGCGGAGGCTCCGCCCGCCGCGGTCGGCGCGACCGCGGCGCTCACCGCAGCCCTTCCTAGCTCGGACATGCGGTCCATAGTAGAAGGGCGAACCCGGCAGCGCCGCTGACCCAGGCCGAGGCTGCGGGCACATCGGCGGGATGTCGCGCCAGCGAGCCCGCTGGCGCGACCCGGACGGCCGGTCAGGTCAGGTAGTCCCGCAGTGCCTCCGCGCGGGATGGGTGCCGCAGTTTCGCCATCGTCTCGCGCTCGATTTGACGGATCCGCTCGCGGGACAGCTTGAACGCCCGGCCGATCTCGTCAAGAGTGCGCGGCTGCCCGCCGTCGATCCCGTACCGCATCCGCATCACGGCCGCTTCACGCTTGTCCAGGGTGTTGAGGACCGTCCGCAACTGAATGCGCATCAGGCTGGTCTCGACCGCCGCCTGGGCGGCGGTGGTGCTCTCGTCGGCGATGAAATCGCCCAGCGTCGCGTCGTCGTCGGCGCCCACCGTCTGGTCGAGGCTCACCAAGTCCCGGGAGAGGTCGATGAGATCCCTGATCCGGTCCTCGGTGATGCCCAGCTCCGCGGCGAGCTCGGCGTCGGTGGCGTCGCGGCCGAGCTGCTGGTTCAGCTCCCGGCGCATCCGCTGCATCTTGTTGACTTGCTCGACCAAGTGCACGGGCAGGCGAATGGTGCGCGACTGGTCGGCCATGGCCCGGCTGATGGCTTGCCGGATCCACCAAGTGGCGTAGGTGGAGAACTTGAACCCCTTGGCGTAGTCGAACTTCTCCACCGCGCGGATCAGACCCATGTTGCCCTCTTGGATCAGATCCAGGAACGGCATGCCATGGCCGGTGTAGCGCTTGGCCAGTGAGACCACCAGGCGGAGGTTGGCGCGCAGCAGGTGGTCCTTGGCCCGGCTGCCGTCGGCCACGATCGCGCGCAGGTCGCGTCTGCGCGCGGCGGTGAAGTCATTTGGGGCGCCCAGCAGGTGCTCGGCATACAGGCCGGCCTCGATCCGCTTGGCCAGCTCCACCTCGTCGGCGGCGTTCAACAGCGCCACTTTGCCGATTTCGTTGAGATAGACCCGGACCAGATCCGCCGACGCCGCCGTCTCGTCCAGGTCCGCGACGGAGCGGGTGGCGCTCGCGGGCGCCGAGCTGTCCGACGTCTCGGCGCCGATCTCGGCGGCCAGCCCGGTCTCGGCGAGCGACCCGGTCTCCTCGAACGGCTCGGGCGCCCGGGCGGGGGCCGTGATCCGCGCTGGGTTGGCGACGCGCGCCGGTCGGACCGCCTTAGTTGGCCGGACGGCGTGCGCGGGCCGGCCAACCGTTGTCGGCCGGCCCGCTTTGGTGGATGCGGCCGTCTTGGACAGCTTGTGAGTGAGGATCGGCTTCGGGTCGGCTGGCCGAGCCGACGTCACGGGCTGCGCCGGTTCGGCCACCGTGGGGCTCACCCGGCGAACGCTGCTGTGCCCTCGGCTCGCGCGCGTCGGAGCGGACGCGCGCGCGATGCTCCGATCCTCAACGGTTCGAGGTGTTGCCACGTCTGCACCAACCCATCTCATTCATCTGTCGGCCGCCCCCAGAGGGCGAGGATCGGCGCTGACCGTCGCGGGGGTGGCATCTTCGGCTTATCTGGTTCAACGCATGGGCCGGGGTGGTGTTCCGCCACCCCGCCTGACCCCTGGTGCGCTCTCAGCGTCTCCACAGTGACGCGGCGCTGTCGCGGCCACCGCGGCAGCGCCTGACGGGCGGCTCAGATGTCCAGCAGCAGCGTCACCGGACCGTCGTTGACCAGCTCCACTTGCATGTCCGCGCCGAACACGCCGGTGGCGACCGTCGCGCCCCGGCCGCGCAGCTCGCTGACGAGCAGGTCGATCAGCGGCTCGGCGACTGGCCCGGGCGCCGCAGCCAGCCAAGTGGGCCGCCGGCCTCGACGGCCGTCGCCGTAGAGCGTGAACTGGCTGACCACCAGCACACCCGCCGACGGCGAGTCGGCGACGGAGCGCTCACCGCGCAGCAGCCGCAGCTCGTGGATCTTGCGCGCCATGGTGCGCGCCTGCTCTGGTCCGTCGGAGTGCGTCGCCGCGACCAGCGCCACCAGCCCGGATCCGATCGCACCGACGACCGCGCCGTCGACTCGCACCTGGGCTCGCGACACTCGCTGCAACACTGCTCGCACCCGCCCATCCTCGCGCAGCGCCCGCCGGCCCGATGCCACCGCGCCGCGCGGCGATGACACAATCGTCTCGGCGCGCCGCGGCCGACCCGGTCGCTTGGCGCGCGACATGACGTGGCGAGCGGCTTGGCCGCCAGGAGCGGGGGACCGCAATGAGCACGCAGACGCTGGAGGCGCCGAAGACCGCCGACCAGGACACCGGCGATCGGATGTTCCACTACGTGCGCAAGGTGAGCATCGCCGAGAGCGCGGTGATGGGCACGATGGTCCAAGCGCTGTGCGGCGAGGTGTTCCCGGTCACTCGCGCGCCGAAGCCGGGCTCGCCGGTGTGCCCGCTGTGCCAGGAGATCTACGAGTCGATGTCCGCCTGACCGCCGTCCGGCGCGCCGCGCGCTGCCATCGTCATCGTCGCCGCGCCGTCCGCGTCGCGCGATGGCACGGTGGGGCCGGCGCCATTGCGGCGGTCTGGGCGCGGGCCGTCGTCGAGCGCTCGCCAGCCGCGCGGGTTCAGCACCCGCGGCGGGCGCGCCGGGGACGGCCAGCGGGCCTCTATCGCCGCGTTGAACTCCGCGCCGAGCAGCACGCCGAGGGCGAGGAAGTAAAAGAAAAGCAAGGCGGCGATCGGTGCGGCGAGGGTGGAGTAGGCGTGGTTGTGGTCGAGGATGAAGTCGATGTAGGCGCGCAGCCCGGCTGACCCGGCGAGGAAGACCACCAGTGCGAACAGCGCGCCGGGCAGGCCGCGCCGCCAGGGCAGCCGGCGCGGCGGGGCGAGGTGGTAGAAGCTCGCCAGCCAGACCACCACCAGGATGACCACCGCCGGGTAGTAGCCGTGGTTGATGAAATCGCGCGCGGTGGGCCGCACGCTCTCGGGGAACAGGTGCGCGACCATGCCCGGACCCAGCACCAGCAGTGGCAACAGCACCACCCCAATGGCGATCGACCCGAGAAACAGCCACAACGCGAGCAGCCGGCTGCGCACCGCGCCCCGTTGGTCGCGCATCCCGTAGGCGATGGTGATCGTGTTGACGAAGGTGGCGGTGGCCGATGAGCCGGCCCACAACGCCAGGATGAAACCGATGCTGATGATGTCGATCCGCTGCCCGTAAAGGACCTCGCGCAGGATCGGCGCCACCGTCTGGTCCACCATCTGCTGGCTGAAGGCGCTGCTGAATGTGGCCTCCAACTGGGTGTCGATGCTGGCGACCGTTCCGGAGCCGAACCAGTGCGACACGTAGCCGAGTGCGGCGATCCCCGCCAGGGTGAGTGGCGGCAGGCTCAGCAGCTGCCAGAACGCGGTTTCGGCGGACAGCCCGAGCACCCGGTCCTGCCATGCCTTGGCGACCGTGCGCCGCAGCAGATGGCGGCTGGTGGCTCCCGGACTCACCCGGACAGTGTGCCGTGCCGCCCCGGCCCGCCGCGCGGTGGCGCGCGTCGCGCGGCGATGTTCGCCAGCCGCGAAACCAGTGGTCGGATGCGCCCGAACCGCTCCGGCGGGCCGGCGGAACTGGTTGGATGGGCGTTGGGAGGCGAGGACTGACCGGTCCGCGCCCGGCAACGCTAAGGAGAACGCGACCCCGTGCCGACCACGCTGACCGAACGGCCGCTGACGGCCACCGATCGCTGCGATCGCTGCGGCGCGCAGGCATACGTGCGGGCGACGTTGCTGTCCGGGGCCGAGCTGCTGTTCTGCGCGCACCACGCGCGCAAGCACGACACCGCGTTGCGCGAGGCGGCGGTGAGCATCCAAGACGAGTCCCGCCGGCTCGCGGGAACCCCCGCGACGGCGGCGCTGGACGAGCGCTGAGCCGCTGCGCCGCCACGGCCAAGCCGCTCCACCCAACCGACTCGGACGTCGAGCGGTAGCCCAGCCCGATCAGTGCAGGTGTCCCGATGAGTGCGGGTGTTCGGCAGTCCAGACAGCCCCGGGTCAGTCCAGATAGTCGCGCAGCACCTGGGAGCGCGACGGGTGGCGCAACTTGGACATCGTCTTGGACTCGATCTGCCGGATGCGCTCCCGGGTCACGCCGTAGACCTGGCCGATCTCGTCCAAGGTGCGCGGCTGGCCGTCGGTCAAGCCGAAGCGCAGCTTCACCACGCCCGCCTCGCGCTCGGACAACGTCTGCAGCACCGATTGCAGCTGGTCTTGCAGCAAGGTGAACGAGACCGCGTCGACCGCGACGACGGCCTCGGAGTCCTCAATGAAATCGCCCAGCTGCGAGTCGCCCTCGTCGCCGATGGTCTGGTCGAGACTGATCGGCTCCCGGGCGTACTGCTGGATCTCCAGGACCTTGTCCGGGGTGATGTCCATCTCCTTGGCGAGCTCTTCTGGGGTCGGCTCGCGGCCGAGGTCCTGCAGTAGCTCGCGCTGGATGCGGCCCAGCTTGTTGATCACTTCGACCATGTGCACCGGGATGCGGATGGTGCGGGCTTGATCGGCCATCGCCCGGGTGATCGCCTGGCGGATCCACC